>NZ_JBMFGY010000005.1:0-3675 GCF_049977125.1 Acidiphilium sp.
ATGCTCCGGGCGATCACCAGGACGATCACCAGGATGCACAGCGCCACGAGATCACGCGAGGAGAATTTCTGGGCGTAGAGTTTGATCAGGATTTCGCGCAGGGAGAACACGATGGTGACGTCGAGCAGGGTCGAGAGGCGGATGCGGCGGGTGCGGGCGTAGTCCATGAAGGTGTTGAACAGCTCGATCAGGATGACGACGTCGAGGATGCGTTCGACCAGGGTGCGCAGCTCGAACTCATCGACATTCGAGGGGCGGAGCTGGGGGAAGAGGTGGATGGTGGTGATGATGGCTTCGACGAAGGCAAAGCCGAGGGCGATCAGCATCAGCGGGATGACGCCGATGATCACCGCATCGACCGCGATGTCGTAGCCACGGAAGATCAGGGCGCGCCAGCGGATGCGCGGCTTGGGTTCAGAGGCCACGGGCGGCCATCGCATTGGCGATTTCGTTGATCGCCTCGGTCGCTTCGGGGATGACGCGGCCCATGGTGATGAAACCGTGGATCTGGCCGGGGAAGCGGCGGAGGGTGACCGGGACGCCGGATTTGACCAGGGTGGTGGCGTAGTCCTCGCCTTCGTCGCGCAGCGGATCGAAGCCGGCGGTGATGATCAGGGCGGGGGGCAGGTTTTCATGGTGGGCGGCGCGGATCGGCGCGGCGCGCCAATCCTGCATGTCGTCCGGACCGCGCAGGTAGTGGGTGCGGAAATAGATCATGGTCTCGTGGGTCAGGCCGTAGCCTTCGGCGAATTCCACCTGGCTCGGGGAGGTCATGGACATTGCGATCGAGGGGTAGATCAGGGCTTGCAGGGCGAGGGCGGGGCCGTGATTGTCGCGCGCGTCGATTGCGACCACGGCGGCGAGGTTGCCGCCGGCGCTGTCGCCGGCGATGGCGAGGCGGTGGGGGTCGATGCCGAGATCGGCGGCGTTGGCGGCGATCCAGGCGGTGGCGTCGATCGCATCTTCTACCGCGGCGGGGAATTTATGTTCGGGGCCCATGCGGTAATCGACCGCGACGACGATGGCGCCGGTGCGCTGGGCGATCTGGCGGCAGACGACGTCATGCGTGTCGAGATCGCCGATCACCCAGCCGCCGCCGTGGTAATAGACCATGCCGGCGCGCGGGGCGGGATTGGCGCCGTCACGGTAGCGGCGGAGCGGGATGGCGCCGTTGCGGCCCGGGGCGGCGAGGTCGCGGATGTCGGTGAGCGGGGGTGGTTCGGGGCTGAGCGCGGCGCGGGCGGCGCGGTAGGCGGTTCGCGCCTGTTCGGGGGTGAGGGTGTTGGTGGCGGGCGCGCCGGAGAGGCGGATCATGTCGAGCACCATGGCGGCGCTGCGGTCGAGTGTGGCCATCGGTTTTCCTCCGTGGTTCAGGATGCGACCAGCAGACCGTCGCGCAGGGTGACGATACGGTCCATGCGGGCGGCGAGGTCGGGGTTGTGGGTGGCGATCAGCGCGGCGATGTGTTGGCTGCGCACGACGCGGAGCAATTCGTCGAACACGATGTCGGCGGTGGCGACGTCGAGATTGCCGGTGGGTTCGTCGGCGAGCAGGAGTTTGGGCGCGTTGGCCATGGCGCGGGCGATGGCGACGCGCTGGCGCTCGCCGCCGGAGAGTTTGCCCGGCAGGTGATCGGCACGGTTGGTCAGGCCGAAGACGGCGAGCAGGGTGGCTGCGCGGGTTTCGGCGTCGGCGCGGGATTTGCCGGCGATCATTTGCGGGATGGCGACGTTTTCGAGCGCGGTGAATTCGGCGAGCAGATGATGGGATTGGTAGACGAAGCCGATTTCGTCGCGGCGCAGGCGGGTGCGTTCGGAATCCGACAGACGCACCGTGTCGATGCCGCCGATGCGGATGGAGCCGGAATCGGCGTGTTCGAGCAGGCCGGCGAGGTGCAGCAGGGTGGATTTGCCGGCGCCGGAGGGGGCGACCAGGGCGGTGATTTCGCCGGCGCGCAGGGTGAGGTCGGCGCCGCGCAGGATGTGGAGCTGGTCGTCACCACTGCCGAAGGTGCGGGTGATGTTTGCGATCGTGAGGATGTCACTCATGGCGGAGCGCCTCCACCGGGTCGGTACGGGCGGCGCGCCAGCTCGGGTAGATGGTGGCGGCGAAGGAGAGCGCGATCGCGAGGATGACCACTTCGGTGACCTGGCTCCATTCGAGCTGCGCGGGGAGGGATTCGAGGTAATAGACCGTGGGGTTGAACAGCTGGGTGCCGGTGAGGTTCTGGATGAACATTCGGATGTTTTCGATATAGGCGCAGAAGACGACGCCGAGGGCGAAGCCGATGAGGGTGCCGAGCACGCCGACCGAGGCGCCGACCATGAAGAAGATGCGCAGCACCGACCCGGACGAGGCACCCATGGTGCGCAGGATCGCGATGTCGGCGGTTTTGTCCTTCACCATCATGATCATCGAGGAGACGACGTTGAACACCGCAACGATGATGATCAGGGTGAGGATGAGGAACATCACGTTGCGTTCGACATTGACGGCGGCGAAGAAGGCGTTGTTGCTGTCCTGCCAGTCGACCACGTTGACCGGGGTGGGGGCGAGGGTTTGCGGGATGGCGGCTTTGATCGGGCCGTCCGCATCGGGGTTTTTGACGAAGAGCTGGATCTGGGTGGCGGCGTCGGGCGCGCGGAACAGGGTTTGCGCGGCTTTGAGCGGCAGGAAGACGAAGCTTGAATCATATTGCGCCATGCCGGTCTGAAAGATCGCGGTGACGTGGAAACTCTCGATGCGGGGGATGGTGCCGATGATGGTGGCGTTGCCCTGGGGCAGGACCAAAGTGATGGTGCTATCGAGCGGAATGCCGAGCTGGGTGCCGACGCCGGCGCCGATGGCGACATCGTTGCCGGCGAAGCCGTTCAGCGTGCCGGCGATGATGTGATGCGAGACGGTTTTGAGGTCGGCGAGGCCGCTGGGCTGGATACCGCGGGCGACGCCGCCGATCGCACCGCCGTGCGGGCCGGTCATTAGAACCTCGCCCTGGACGATCGGGATGGCGCTGATGACGCCGGGGATTTTCATCAGCTTGCCGGCGGCGGCATCGTATTGGGTGATGTTGGTGCCGGCGCCGAACACGCCGATGTCGCCGTTGAGGCCGAGGATTTGCGCGAGGAGTTCCTGGCGGAAGCCGTTCATCACGCTCATCACGATGATCAGCGTGGCGACGCCGAGGGCGATGCCGATCAGGGAGAAGATCGCGATGATCGAGACGAAGCGCTCGCCCTTGCGGGCGCGCAGGTAGCGGAAGGCGATCCGGCGTTCGAAGGCGTTGAACATCAAGCCAGCACTTTGGCGAGCGCGTCGGTGAGCGAAAGCTCGGCGCGTTCGCCGGTGCGGCGGCGCTTGAGCTCGACCTGGCCGGTGGCGGCACCGCGCGGGCCGACGATCAGTTGCCAGGGGTGGCCCATCAGATCGGCATCGGCGAATTTTTCACCGGCGCGGGCGGGGCGATCGTCGTAGAGGGCGGCGTCGCCGAGGTGGGCGTAGAGGTGTTCGCAGAGTGCATCGGTGGTGGCGTCACCCTGGCGGAGGTTGAGGATGGCGGCGCGGAACGGGGCGACGGCGTCGGGCCAGATGATGCCGGCATCGTCGTGGCTGGCTTCGATGATCGCGCCGGTGAGGCGGGAGACGCCGATGCCGTAGCTGCCCATTTCGGGGTGGATT
>NZ_JBMFGY010000005.1:3775-70008 GCF_049977125.1 Acidiphilium sp.
CGCGCCGGTGAGGCGGGAGACGCCGATGCCGTAGCTGCCCATTTCGGGGTGGATTCTGGCACCATCGGGGCCGACGACGGAGAAGCCCATTTTTTCGCTGTATTTGGTGCCGAAATAGAAGATCTGGCCAACCTCGATACCGCGCCCTTCGCGGCGGTCGGCCTCGGGGATGGTTGCCCAGGCCGCGGTGTCGTGTTTTTCGTCGGTCGCGGCGTAGAGCGTGGTCATTTGGTCGAAGAACGCGTCGAGATCGGCATTGGTTTCGTAATTATAGGTGTCGTTGCCGAGGTCGATCGATTCGAAGGCTTTGTCGTAGAACACGCCGCTTTCGCCGGTGGGGGCGAGGATGTGGAACTCGTGGGAGAGATCGCCGCCGATCGGGCCGGTGTCGGCGCGCATCGGGATGGCGCGCACGCCCATGGTGCGGAAGATCCGCATGTAGGAGAGCATCATGCGGCGGTAGGAGGCGACGGCGGCGGCATAGTCGAGGTCGAAACTGTAGCCGTCCTTCATGTAGAATTCGCGGCCGCGCAGGACGCCGAAGCGGGGGCGGACCTCGTCGCGGAATTTCCACTGGATTTGATAGAGCATCTGCGGCAGGTCGCGGTAGGATTGCACACTGTCGCGCATGATGGCGGTGAGCATTTCCTCGTTGGTCGGGCCGTAGAGCATTTCGCGATCGTGGCGGTCGCGGATGCGGAGCATTTCGGGGCCATAGGCGTCGTAGCGGCCGCTTTCGCGCCAGAGATCGGCGGATTGGATGGTGGGCATCAGGATTTCCTGGGCCCCTGCCCTCGCCTGCTCGGCGCGGACGATGTTGGCGATGTTGTGGAGCACGCGCAGGCCGGTGGGCAGCCAGGCATAGATGCCGGCGGATTGCTGGCGGATCATGCCGGCGCGCAGCATCAGCCGGTGCGAGACGATCTGCGCCTCGGCGGGGGTTTCCTTGAGGGTGGGGATGAGCGAGCGGGAGAGGCGCATGCGATGTCCTGAGCGAGGGGTTGGTGCCCGTTCTCCTACAGCGGCACGGTGCCCTCGGCCAGAGCCTGGGCGCGTTCGGGGTCGAGCCGGCGGTTCAGGGCGACGCGGGCGGGTTTTTCGATCAGGACGTGGAGGAGGAGACCGAGGCCGAATGTCAGGCCCATCAGCATGCCGGCATAGGCGAGCGGGACGCTGGCGGGAGGGTGGTGCAGGCGGCGGAAGAGTTGCGAGGTGACGAGCTCGGCGGGGGCGAAGCTCATGTAGAGCGGGTAGGAGATGATGCCGATGAAGCGCAACGGTTTGATGCGGCCGAGATAGGCGGGTTTTTCGGCATCGCCCTGCATGGCGAGACCGTAGATCATCAGCCAGATGCCGAACACCGTCAGAGCGTCGTGCCCGCCCCAGGCGGCGGCGGCGGCGGCGAGGGCGCCGATGAGGCCGATTCGGGCGCCGGGCCATTCATCGGCGAACATCGGGACGACGATGGCGGTGGCCATGCCGGCGATGAATTCGGGAAAGAAGCGCAGCAGCGAGGCGGCGAAGGTGAGATTCAAGCCGTGGAATTCGAACGAGACGACGCAGAGGATGAAGAAGCACAGCGGCATCGCGGCGACGATCGCGAGGTTGAAGAACCGGGAGAAACTGGCGGCGATGAAGGGGAACAGAAGATAGCCGGCCCATTCCGTGCTGATCGACCAGGAGGGGTAGTTCCAGGTCCAGTGGTTCAGCGTGCCCCAGCTTTGGATCAGCAGCAGATTGTCGATCAGGGCCATGGTGCCGAAACGGTCGGGCTGGCGGGGGGTGAGGCCGATCGCGATGCCGCCGAGGAAGATGACGACGAGGAGGAGAATGACGGCGAGATGGACCGGATAGAGGCGGGCCAGGCGCTTGCCCCAGAAATGGAGCAGGCCGGGCCGGGTCAGCGGGATTTTGGCATCGACCCGGGCGAGGATGTAGCCGGAGAGGACGAAGAAGCCATCGACTCCGAGATAGCCATGGTCGATCACGATGCCGAGCGGGCCGAACCAATGGCTGAACTGGGCGTGGAGGTTGACGTGATAGGCGAAGACCCAGAGCGCGAAAAGGGCGCGGCAGGCGGTCAGATCCGTCAATTCGCGTGTTTTGTTCATCACTTGGGCTTATTGCCAGAAAAAAGCCCGCCGACCAAAGGGCCAGCGGGCCAAGTTCAGGGAGGAAACGCCAGTCACACGGCAGAGTAAAGAACCAACCTTCACTCTATGACGCATGATGCATCGCACCATCGCGGGCGTAAAGGAAAATCGGCGGGGATTATTCATAAAAAATGCACTTTGAGGCGGTTGTTGCTCATTTTGTGTGCATTTTATGCTGTGACTTGGTGTTTTTGCCTATGAGATAATCAACCGATCTGGATGACGTGGACATCAACCATGGGACGCTTGCCGAATCGGCGGCCGAGGACGCGGCGGAGGGCGGATTGCGCGGCTTCCTTCACGGCGCCGCGATCGGTGCGCAGGCTGGCGGGAAGTTCCTCGAAACTCGTGACGAAATCGGCTTCGAGGGCGGCGAGGGCGGAATCCTCGGTGTCGAACAGACCCGGCGCGGTGATCTGCGCGCCGCCCTTGACCCGGCCGGATTGGTCGATCGCGATGCTGCCGATCACGACGCCGTTGAACATCATGCGCCGGCGCGCGGCCATGACGCCGCCCTGCATCGGGACGAGGCGATCGCCATCGACCGCGAGGCGTCCGACCGGGACAGAATCGATCACCTCGGGTTCGCCGGGGCCGAGGCGGGCGACGTCGCCATCTTCGAGCAGGAGGGTGCTGATGCCCTCGGCTTCGGCGAGATCGGCCTGGGCGGCCATGTGACGCCATTCGCCATGGGTCGGGATGATGTATTTCGGGCGGACCAGGCGGTAGAGATGGCGCAGCTCGTCACGCGCGGGGTGGCCGGAGACGTGAACCATGTGGTCATCCGCGGTCATGACGTTGACGCCGGCGCGGACCAGATCGTCCTGGACGTTGCCGATCGCGCGCTCGTTGCCGGGGATCATGCGCGAGGAGAAGATGACGGTGTCGCCTTCGCCGAGGGCGATATTGCGGTGGGTGTCGGCGGCGATGCGGGCGAGGGCGGAGCGTTTTTCGCCCTGGCTGCCGGTGGCGAGGATCAGGAGATTGTCGTCGGGGATGCGGCCGGCTTCGTCCTCGGGGACGAAATCGGGCAGGTCCTGGAGGTAGCCGGTCTCCTGCGCGGCTTCGACATATTTGGCGAGGCTGCGGCCGACCAAAGCGACGTGGCGATCCGCGGCGAGGGCGGCTTTTACCACCGTGTCGATCCTTGCGATGTTGCTCGAGAAACAGGTGACGACCACCCTGCCCTTCAGCCCGGCGATCAGCGCGGTCATGCTTTTGCGCACCGTGGCCTCCGAGCCGGAATGGCCTTCGACCTGGGCGTTGGTGGAATCGGAGACCATCGCGAGCACGCCCCGATCGCCCAGCGCCTTGAGGGCGGCTTCGTCGGTCGGCGGGCCGACCAGGGGTTCGGGGTCGAGTTTCCAGTCGCCGGTGTGCAGGATGGTGCCGACCCTGGTGGTGATGGCGAGCGCCTGCGCTTCCGGGGTGGAGTGGGCCATGCGGATGTATTGCAGGTCGAACCCGCCGATTTTGAACGCGGAACCGGGGGCGGTTTCGTGGATTTTCACGCTGCGCAGCAGGCCGGCTTCGCTGAGACGGTAGCGGATGAGGGCGGCGGTGAAGGGGGTGGCGTAGATCGGGCAGCGCAGCGCATCCCAGATGCGGGCGATGCCGCCGATGTGGTCTTCATGGGCGTGGGTGATCACGAGGCCGGTGATGCGGTCGCGGTTGGCCCTGAGATAGGCGGGGTCGGGGACCAGCAATTCGGCTTCGGGGGCTTCCGGCCCGGCGAAGCCCATGCCGCAATCGACCACCAGCAGCTCGTCATCGATGCCGTAGACATTGAGGTTCATGCCGATTTCGCCGGTGCCGCCGAGCGGGGTGAAGGTGAAGCCGGCGTTGGATTTTGTGGGTTTTTTGGTCATTCGTGATGGTCTTTCATGATCGTCAGTCGTTTTCCGGCTCGCGGTTGCGCAATGGCGGGGATGGGTTGCGCAGCGCCAGCAGGCGCAACCCTTCAAGGGTGAGATCGGGGTCGGTGCGCTCGATCCGGGGGCTGCCCTCGGCGATCAGGGGGGCGAGGCCGCCGGTGGCGATGGTTTTCATCGGCGCGCCGAATTCGGCTTCGATCCGGGTGATCAGGCCTTCGACCAGGCCGACATAGCCCCAGTAGATGCCTGAGCGCATGGCGGGAATGGTGGAGGTGCCGATCACCCGCTGCGGGCGGCCGATGCCGATGCGCGGCAGGCGGGCGGCGGCCTGGTGCAGCGCCTCGACCGAGAGGTTGATGCCGGGTGCGATCGCGCCGCCGATATAGGCGCCGGTTTGATCGACGACGTCGAAGGTGGTGGCGGTGCCGAAATCGACCACGATCAAGGGGCCGCCATAGGTCTGATGGGCGGCGAGCGCGTTGAGCAGACGGTCGGCGCCAACCTCGGCGGGATTGTCGACCGCGATGGCGAAGCCCCAGTCGAGCGTGGCGCTGGCGATCAGGGGTTCGATGCCGAACCAGTCACGGCAGAGGCGGCGGAGGTGGTAGAGGGCGGCGGGAACCACGGTGCCGATGACGGCGCGGGTGATCGCCGCGACCGCGATGCCGTTGCGTTCGAGCAGAAAGCCGAGCCAGACGCCGTATTCATCGGACGTGCGCTGCGCATCGGTCGCGATGCGCCAGGTGCCGCGCCAGGCGATGCCGTCATGCACCGCGAAGACGATGTTGGTGTTACCGGCATCGATGACCAGTCTCATGTGGTTCGGTCCCTGGCGCTGCTCATAGCAGGGCGACGTCGCCGCTGCGGATGGTGGTGATGGTGTCGCCCTGTCGGAGCAATAAACTGCCCGCGGCGTCAATCCCGGCGAAGGTTCCGGTACGGCGTCCGCCGTCGATGGTGAGGGCGGCACCTTGGGGGTGGGCGCGCGATTGCCACGCCGCGCGGAGGGTGGCGCCGTGATCGGCGGCGAGGCTGGCTTGCCAGTGGTCGAGCCGGGCGCAGAGTGTCGGGAGGAGGTCGGCCGGGGTGGCGCGGCCACCGAGCGCGGCGAGGCTGGTGGTGGCGCGGCCCTCGATTTCGGGGGCATGGGCGAGGTTGACGCCGAAGCCGATGATCAGCGTGGCGATCATGCCCTGCTCGACCGTGGCATCGAGCAGGATGCCGGCGAGTTTGGCGCCGTTGGCCATGAGGTCGTTCGGCCATTTGAGGCTGAGCGGCGACGGGTGGGGCAGCATGGGATCGAGCGACTCGAGCAGCGACAATCCGGCGATCAGGGCGAACATTCCTCCCTCGGCGGCCGGGATGGCGGGGCGCAGCAGGGCGGAGGCGTAGAAATTACCCGACGGCGAGGACCAGACCCGACCGGCGCGGCCGCGCCCGGCGGTCTGGCGTGTCGCGGTGACGAACAGGCGGTCGGGCTCACCGTTGCGGGCGCGCTCGGCGCAAAGATCGGAGGTGGAGGCGAGGGTCTCATGACAGGCGAACCGCCACCCCGGCTCGGCCGTCAAAAGCCCTGGCTCGGAAACAGCGCGTGGGCCGCGAGCGAGGAGACGGTGGACAACGGCGCGGGGTAGAAGACGAACAAGGCGATCGCGATCGCGCTCACACCGATCACGAGGTTGATGCCGGCGCTGCGCCGGTCGAAACCGGGGGAGCCCGTGTCGAAATACATCACTTTGATCACGCGGAGATAATAAAACGCGGCGATCGTGCTGGTGATGATGCCGATGACCGCCAGAATGTCGAGACGCGCGTCGATCGCGGCGGCGAAGACGTAGAATTTGCCGAAGAAGCCCGCCAGCGGCGGGATGCCCGCCATCGACCACATCATGATCGCGAGCACCAGAGCGTAGCGCCCGTCCTCGCTCGCCATGCCGGCGAGATCGGCGATGCGTTCGACCGGGCGGCCCTTGCGCGACATCGCGATGATGCAGCCGAAGGTGCCGAGCGACATCACGAGGTAGATCGCGAGGTAGATCAGGGTCGCGCGGATGCCCATGAGCGTGCCGGCGGCGAGACCCATCAGGGCGTAGCCCATGTGCCCGATCGAGGAATACCCCATCAGGCGCTTGATGTTGGTCTGCCCGATCGCGCCGAGCGCGCCGACGATCATCGAGGTGGCGGCGAGGATTTCGACCAGATCCTGCCATTGCATGAACAATGGCCCGAACGGGCCGAGCATCACGCGCAACAGCAGCGCGAACACCGCGAGTTTCGGCGCGGTGGCGAAAAAGACGGTGACCGAACTGGGCGCGCCTTCATAGACATCCGGCGTCCACATATGGAACGGGGCGGCGGAGATTTTGAAGGCGAGGCCGACCAGGACGAAGACGATGCCGACGGTCGACCCCAGCGACGCGGCGGCGCTGCCGGTGAGGGCGCGGGCGATGCCCTCGAAATTGGTGGTGCCGGAAAAGCCATAGACCAGCGAAATTCCGTAGAGAAGGATGCCGGAGGACAGCGCGCCGAGGACGAAGTATTTCAGCCCGGCTTCGGAGGAGCGCAGATTGTTGCGCGCGAAGGCGGCGAGCACGTAGAGGGCGAGCGACATGATCTCGAAGCCGAGATACAGCGTCAGCAGGTCGCCGGCCGAGATCAGCACGATCATGCCGACCACGGCGAAGATGATCAGCACCGGATATTCGAAACGGGTGATGCCGGTGCGCTCGTTGAACGCGACCGAGAGCGACAGCGCGCCGGCGGCGCCGAGCAGCACCAGCATGTCGGCGAAGCGGGTGAAATCGCTGGTGAGGTAGAGGCCGTGGAAGACCTCGCCATCGGGTGCGGCGAAGATCAGGCGGGCGGTGATCGCCAGGATCACGATGGCGCTGCCGGTGATCGCGAAACTATGATCGCGCGCGGTGAACACGCCGGACATCAACATGATCATGCCGGCGATGGCGAGGAACAGGAGGGGGAGCATGGTGTTGAACATGATCATCGCGGCACTCATGGTTTGGCCATCGCAAGCGTTGCCGGCAGCTGAAGGGCGGCGACATGGGCGCGCACCAGATCGGTCACCGCGGTGTGGAACGCCTCGGTCAGACCGCCGGGCACGAAGCCAAGCCCGAGGACAAGGACGGCGAGCGGGGCGAGCATGAGCCATTCCTTGCCGGTGAGGTCGCTGATGACGGCGTTCGCGATGCTGCGCGCATGGTCGAACAGGACGCGGCGGACCATGACCAGCATGTAGATCACGCTCAGGATCATGCCGGTGCTGACCAGGAGGGCGACCCAGAAATTGACCTGGATGGCGCCGATCATGACCAGGATTTCGCCGACGAAGCCGGAGGTGCCGGGCAGGCCGATATTGGCGAGGACGAAAAACATCAGGAAGGCCGCATAAATCGGCATGCGGGTGGCAAGCCCGCCCAGCTGGTCGAGCCGGAGCGAATGGCCGCGCGCGAGCAGGATGCCGACGCAGAGGAACAGGCCGGCGATGACCAGGCCGTGCGAGACCATCTGGAACAACGCACCTTCGATGCCGATGACCGTGAAGGTGAAGATGCCGACGATGATGAGCCCCATGTGGGCGACCGAGGAATAGGCGATCATGCGCTTCATGTCGGTTTGCGCGAGGGCGGCGAAGGAGATGTAGATGACGCCCATGATGCCGAGGGCGAACATCAGCGGTGCGAAATACTGCGAGGCTTGCGGCAGCATCGGCAGGGAGAAGCGCAGGAAGCCGAAGGCGCCCATTTTCGAGAGCACGGCGGCGAGCATGATGGTGCCGGGCAGCGGCGCTTCGCCATAAGCATCGGGCAGCCAGGTGTGCAGCGGCCAGACCGCGGCCTTGACGCCGAACGAGGCGAGGAAGGCGAGGAACAGCCAATCCTGAATATGCGGCGGGATCGGCGTGTGCATCAGGGTGATCATGTCGGTGGTGCCGGCGTTGTGCCACATCCACACCAGGGCGAGCAGCATCGGCAACGAGCCGGCCAGAGTGAACAGGAAGAATTTGAGCGCGGCGTGGATGCGCCGCTCGCCGCCCCAGATTCCGATGATCAGATACATCGGGATCAGCACGCCCTCGAAGAAGATGTAAAACATCAGGAAATCGAGCGAGCAGAACATGCCGATCGTCATGGTTTCCAGCAGCAGGAAGGCGGCCATGTACTCGCGCACGCGGCGGCTCTCGCGCCAGCTCGCGAGGATGGCGATCGGGGTCAGCAGCGCGCTGAGGGCGACGAAGAACAGGCTGATGCCGTCGATGCCGAGACGGTAGGCGATATGGAATTGCGGAATCCACGGGGCGGTTTCGGTGAATTGGAAACCATGGGCCTGCGGGTTGAAATCGGACAGCATGATCGCGGCGAGCACCAGGACGAGCAGGCTGGTCCAGAGCGCGATCCAGCGGGCGTTGCGCGCGCTGGCAGCGAGGCTGCCCTGCGGGACGAAGATAAGCGCGGCACCGATCAGCGGCAACCAGATCATCAGCGAGAGGAGGGGAAACATCATGGTGCTCACCGCGCCAGCAGGAAGATGGTGACCAGCACCATCAGGCCGATCAGCATGACGAAGCCATAGACCGCGATCGATCCGCTTTGCAGGCGGGCGGCCTGGCCCGACGCCTCGCTGGTGAGGCGGGCGAGGCCGGTGGGAACGCCATCGATCACCTCATCATCGCCGACGCGCCAGATCAGCCGGGCGAGACGCAAGGCGGGGCGGACGAAGATGATGTCGTAGGCTTCGTCGAAATACCATTTGTTCAGCACGAAGGCGTAGAGTCCGGGCAGTGATTTCGCGAGTTTTTCCGGCATCGCCGGGGCGATTTCGTAGAACCAGTAGGCGATGCCGATGCCGCCGATCGCCAGCAGCAGCGGCAGCTCCGCCCCCCATGCCGGGATGGTGTCGCGCAGGAGAAGGGCGGCGCCGTGGTGCGGCAGAGCGACGCTGGCACCCCAGAACGCGGCGAAATGCGTGCCGATGAAAATCGGCGCCAGCAGGAAGCCGCTGGTCAGGGCGCCGATCGCGAGGATGAGCAGAGGGCCGAGCATGACGACGGGGCTTTCGTGGGCGTGGGCGATGGTTTCGGCCGGGCCGCGCGGCTTGCCGTGAAACACCAGAAGCATCAGCCGCACGATGTAGAAGGCGGTCAGCCCGGCGCCGAGCGAGCCGGCGAACCAGCCGAACAGAGCGGTGGGCGAGTGGTTGGCGAAGGCGGCGGCGAGGATCGCGTCCTTGGAGAAATAACCCGAGAACGGCGGGATCGCGGCGAGGGCCAGGGCACCGAACCACATTGTGCCGTAGGTGATCGGCAGTTTGCGCCACAGGCCGCCCATTTTGCGGATGTCCTGCTCATCGGCCAAAGCGTGGATCACTGAGCCGGCGCCGAGGAACAGGAGGGCCTTGAAGAAGGCGTGGTTGACCAGATGGAACATCGCCGCGGGCGCAGCACCGACGCCGACCGCGATGAACATGTAGCCGAGCTGCGAGCAGGTGGAATAGGCGATGATGCGCTTGATGTCGTTTTGCACACAGCCGATCGTGGCGGTGAAGAACGCGGTGGCGGCGCCGATGAGGGTGATGAGGTCGAGCGCGACCGGGGCATGATCGATCAGCGGGGTCATCCGCACCATCAGGAAGACCCCGGCGGTGACCATGGTGGCGGCGTGGATCAGGGCGGAGATCGGGGTGGGGCCTTCCATCGCGTCCGGCAGCCAGGTGTGCAGGAATAATTGCGCCGATTTGCCCATGGCGCCGATGAACAGAAGGATCGAGATCACTTCGAGCACCGGCAACGCGCTGCCGAACAACGGGTAGGTCAGCGGGATCGCGGCGGGAACGCCAGCGAAAATCACGTCGAAACTGACGCTGTGGAAGGTCAGCCAGGTCAGGGCGATGCCGATCGCGAAGAACAGATCGCCGATCCGGTTGACGATGAACGCCTTGATCGCGGCTTCGTTGGCGCTCGCGCGGTCGTACCAGTAGCCGATCAGCAGATAGGACATCAGGCCGACCCCCTCCCAGCCGAAGAACAGCTGGATCAGGTTGTTGGCGGTGACCAGCATCAGCATGGCGAAGGTGAACAGGGAGATATAGACGAAGAAGCGCGGCTCGGTACGGTCGTGCGCCATGTAGCCGATGCTGTAGATGTGGATGATCGCGGAGACCACCGTGACCATGCCGACCATGACCAAAGACAGCGTGTCCTGACGCAGCGACCAATGGGGGGTGAATTGCGCGACGGCAATCCAGGCGCCGAACATCACGCGGTGATCGGGCAGGTTCAGGACGAGATGGCGATAATCGGTGGCGATGGCGGCCGCGGCGGCGATGATCAGGCCAGCGACGCTGAGCCCGACCGCGAGGGCGCGGCTGGCGAAGGGACGGAACAGGGCGGCGAGCAAGGCACCGGCGAGCGGTGCCAGAACGGCGATGGCGATGAACATGTCAGCCCTTCATCAACGTGACGTCTTCGACTTCGATCGAGCCGCGGTTGCGGAAATACACCACGACGATGGCCAGACCGATCGCTGATTCCGCCGCGGCGACCGAGAGGACGAACATGGTGAACACCTGGCCCATCATGTCGTGCAGGGCCGCCGAGAAGGCGACGAAATTGATGTTCGCGGCCAGCAGGATCAGCTCGATCGACATCATGATGACGATGATGTTTTTGCGGTTGAGGAAAATGCCGAACACGCCGATCACCAGCAACAGACCGGCGACCACGAGGTAATGAGCCAACCCGATGGTCATTGCGCGATCTCCTTGTCAACGGCGGGGTCAACGGCGGGGTCGATGGCGGGTGCGGCCGTCGCCGGGGTGATGCGGCGCGCGCCCTCGCCCAGTTTCATCGTCACCATCGTCAATGTGTCGCCGACCTCGCGATCGTGCTGGGCGCGGATGTTCTGACGGCGGGCGCCGCGACGGTCGGTGTGGGTGAGCACGATGGCGCCGATCATGGCAACCAGGAGGAGCAGCGCGACCAGTTCGAAGGGGAACATGTAGCGCGTGTAGATCAGATCGCCCAGCGCGTTGGTGTTGGGCAGCCCGGCCGGGATGGGCACCATGGTCGCGAGATGGGCGGCGGGGGCGATGGTCCAGTTGACCGCCATCAGCCCGATTTCGATCATCAGGATGAAGCCGATGGTCAGGCCGAGCGGCGCGTAACGCTGAAACCCCTCGCGCAGGGCGGCGAAATCGACATCGAGCATCATGACCACGAACAGGAATAGCACCGCGACCGCGCCGACATAGACGATGACGAGAACCATCGCGAGGAATTCAGCGCCGGCGAGCACGAACAGGGCGGCCGCGTTGATGAAGGCGAGGATCAGGAACAGAACGGAATGCACCGGATTGCGCGCGGTGATCACCATGCAGGAAGCGGCGAGCAGGATGCCAGCGAAGACATAGAAGGCGATGGCGGCGATCATGCGGCGCTACCGGTAGGGCGCGTCGAGTTCGAGGCGCTTGGCCAGTTCAGACTCCCAGCGATCGCCGTTGTCGAGCAGTTTCGCTTTGTCATAGAGCAATTCCTCGCGGGTTTCGGTCGCGAATTCGAAATTCGGGCCTTCGACGATGGCATCGACCGGGCAGGCTTCCTCGCACAGGCCGCAGTAGATGCATTTCGACATGTCGATATCGTAGCGTGTGGTGCGGCGCGAACCGTCGGCGCGGGGTTCGGCCTCGATGGTGATCGCCTGGGCCGGGCAGATCGCCTCGCAGAGTTTGCAGGCGATGCAGCGTTCCTCGCCGTTCGGGTAGCGGCGCAGCGCGTGTTCGCCCTTGAAGCGCGGGCTGATCGCGTTTTTCTCGTAGGGGTAGTTCAGCGTGGCCTTGCGCTTGAAAAAATAGCGCAAGGTGATTCCCATGCCGGAGAGGATTTCCAGCAGGAGGAAGCGGCGGGCGGTACGGTCTAGCAGGGGCATTGAGGACGCCTCCGAAACAGCGAAGGGAGAAGGACTTCTTTTTTTGTAAAAAAAGAAGCAAAAAAACTTTTGTTGATTGGGGGCGTACCCGTGACAACGCCCGAGACCCTGCGAATAGAAGTTTTTTGCTTCTTTTTTTCAAAAAAGAAGTCTTCTCTTTTCCCTTGCTCAAGCATGCGGCAACCACCCGAACATCTCGAGCACGCTGGCGGTGAGCACGAGCCAGGCGAGCGAGAACGGCAGGAAGACTTTCCAGCCGAGTTGCATCAATTGATCGTAGCGGAATCGCGGCAGCGTGGCCCGCACCCAGAGAAACACGAACAGGCAGGCCGCGACCTTGAGGATGAACCAGATCGGGCCGGGGACCCAGGTGAAGGGCGCCAGCGGAACGGGCGACAGCCAGCCACCGAGGAAGAGAATGGTGGTCATGCCGCTCATCAGGATCATGTTGGCGTATTCGCCGAGAAAGAACAGCGCGAAGCTCATGGCGCTGTATTCGACGAAGAAGCCGGCGACGATTTCACTCTCGCCCTCGGCCAGGTCGAACGGGGCGCGGTTGGTCTCCGCGAGGCCGGAGATGAAGAACACCACCAGCATCGGCAACAGCGGGATCGCGAACCAGATGGTGCGCTGGGCGAGAACGATCCGGTTGAGGTCGAGACTGCCGGCGCAGAGCAGCACCGAGACGATCACCAGCCCGATCGAAACCTCGTAGCTGATCATTTGCGCGGCACTGCGCAACGCGCCGAGGAAGGCGTATTTCGAGTTGCTCGCCCACCCGGCGATGATGATGCCATAGACGCCGAGCGAGGAGATCGCGAATAGATAGAGCATGCCGACGTTGATGTTGGCGATCGCCCAATGGTCGTTCACCGGAATTACCGCCCAGGCGATGATCGCGAGGCCGAAGGTGATGATGGGCGCGAACAGGAACAGCAGCCGGTTGGAGCCGTCAGGGATGATGGTTTCCTTGAACAGCATTTTGATCGCGTCGGCGAAGGGTTGCCACAGGCCGAACGGGCCGGTGACGTTGGGGCCGCGGCGCAGTTGCATCGCGGCCAGCACCTTGCGCTCGGCATAGGTGAGATAGGCGACGCCGAGCAGAAGGGGCACGATCAGGGCGAGGGATTTCAGCAAAGTGAGAATCAGGATGCCGAGATCGGAGGCGAAGAAACCGGTGCTCATGACATCACTCCGCCGCCTGTTGCAGGGGGGCGAGAATTTCGGTCACACATTTCGCCATGGTCGGGCTGGCGCGGCTGATCGGGTCGGTCTGGTAGTAGGTTTCGAAGGCGGGGGTGAACGGCGCATCGCTCAGTTGCGTGGCGTCGCCCATTGGTTTTGGACCGGCGTGAGCGGTGCGGCCCACCGTGTCGGGCGTGGCGAAGATCGGGTTGGCCTGGGCGAGGCGGTGACGCAGGGTCTCGATCGTGTCGTAGGGCAGCGGCTTGCCGAGCAGGGCGCTGGCGGCGCGGATGATGGTCCAATCCTCCCGCGCCGCGCCGGGTGGGAAGACCGCGCGCTGGGCGAGCTGAACGCGGCCCTCGGTGTTGACATAGATGCCGGGTTTTTCGGTGTAGGCGGCGCCGGGCAGGACGATGTCGGCGCGGGCGGCACCGCGGTCGCCGTGATGGCCTTGATAGATCACGAAGGTTTCGGGCGGGATCGCCGTCATGTCGATCTCGTCGGCGCCGAGCAGCCAGAGCACATCGACGCCGCCGGCGACCATGGAGGCGACATCCTTGCCATCCGGCGTCGGGACGAAGCCGAGATCGAGGCCGCCGACGCGGGCGGCGGCGTTGTGCAGCACGTTGAACCCGTGCCAGTCGGGGGTGAGCATGCCGGTGGCTTCGGCGATCTGCCAGCAGGCGGCGAAAACCGCGGCGCCATCGGGTCGGGCCAGCGCCTGTTGCCCGACGATCAGGAGCGGTTTTTTCGCGGCGGCGAGTTGTTTGGTGAAGGCGGCTTCAGGGTCGAGCAGGGCGCGCAAGGCGGCGCCGTCACTGCCGAGATGCGTGTAGCCGTAGGTGATGTCAGCTGGTGCGCCGATCAGGCCGGCGACGAATTTGGTATCTTCGACCCAGCGGCGGCGGATGCGGGCGTTCAGCACCGGGGCTTCGTGGCGCGGATTGACGCCGACGAACAGGACGGCGTCCGCTTCATCGATGCCTTCGATCGTTGTGTTGAACAGATAGAATTCGCGACGGGAGGTTTCGAGCGCGGCGCCGTCCTGACGGCAATCGAGATTGGGCACGCCGATTGAGGTCAGCAGGTCCTTCAAGGCCATCATGCTCTCGGCATCGCACAGATTGCCGGCAATCGCCCCGATGCGGGCGGGTTCGGCCCCGTTCAGGCGCGCGACCACGGCGGCGAGCGCTTCATCCCAGGTCGCGGCATGAAGTTTGCCGTCGCGGCGTATCCAGGGCCGGTCGAGCCGTTTGCGCTTCAGGCCGTCGAGCGCGAAGCGGGATTTATCGGCCAGCCATTCCTCGTTCACGGCGTCGTTGATGCGGGGCAGGATGCGCAGCACTTCACCGCCACGGGAATCGATACGGATATTGGTGCCGAGCGCGTCGAACACGTCGATACTATCGGTTTTGCGGAGTTCCCAGGTGCGGGCGATGAAGGCGTAGGGCTTGGCGGTGAGCGCGCCGACCGGGCAGAGGTCGATGATGTTGCCGGAAAGCTCGGAGGTCAGGCCGCGTTCGACGTAATTGGTGATTTCGAGGTTCTCGCCCCGCGAAATGCCGCCGAGTTCCGGCACGCCGGCGACCTCGGCGAGGAAGCGGACGCAGCGGGTGCATTGGATGCAGCGGGTCATGACGGTTTTGACCAGGGGGCCGAAATTCTTGTCGGTCACCGCGCGCTTGACCTCGTGATAGCGGGTATGGTCGCGGCCGTAACCGACCGCCTCGTCCTGCAGATCGCATTCGCCGCCCTGATCGCAGATCGGGCAGTCGAGCGGGTGGTTGATCAGCAGGAATTCCATCACGTTGCGGCGTGACTGGCGCACTTTTTCGGTGTCGGTGAAAATGACCATGCCCTCGGCGACCGGCTGGCCGCAGGAGGCGACCGGTTTGGGCATTTTTTCGATCTCGACCAGGCACATCCGGCAATTACCGGCGATCGAGAGGCGCTCGTGGTAGCAGAAGCGGGGGATTTCCTTGCCCGCCGCCTCGGCCGCCTGGAGGACCGAAAAGCCGGTGGGGACGTCGAGTTCGATTCCGTCGATCGTGACTTTGGGCATCAGTTCCGGCTTCCAATCGATCGTGACATCGGATGGGCTTTGAGGGTCATTCCGCTGCAATCCTCGGTGCGGTGCGCGCCTTGTAGTCCGCGATCCGCTGCTCGACCATCGGGCGGAAATGGCGGAGCAGGCCCTGGACCGGCCAGGCGGCGGCATCGGCGAGCATGCAGATGGTGTGGCCCTCGAGTTGGCGGGTCACCTGTTCCATCAGGTCGATCTCGGCGACTTCGGCGCGGCCTTCGACCATGCGGTTCATCATCCGCATCACCCAGCCGGTGCCTTCGCGGCAGGGGGTGCACTGGCCACAGCTTTCGTGTTTGTAGAAAGCCGAAATCCGGGCGATGGCGCGGATCAGATCGGTCGATTTATCCATCACGATGACCGCGGCGGTGCCGAGGCTGCTGCCGGCCTCGCGCAAACTGTCGAAATCCATCAGCACATTGTCACAGACCGATTTCGGGATCATCGGCACCGAGGAACCGCCGGGGATCACGGCGAGCAGATTGTCCCACCCGCCGCGCACGCCACCGGCGTGACGGTCGATCAACTCACGCATCGGAATGCCGAGTTCATCCTCGACGGTGCATGGTTTGTTGACGTGACCGGAGATGCAATAGAGCTTGGTGCCGGCGTTTTTGGGGCGGCCAAGCCCGGCGAACCAGCCGCCACCGCGCCGCAGGATGGTCGATACCGCCGCGATCGACTCGACGTTGTTGACCGTGGTCGGGCAGCCATACACCCCCATGGCGGCCGGGAACGGCGGCTTCATCCGGGGCATGCCCTTCTTGCCCTCAAGGCTTTCGAGCAAAGCGGATTCCTCGCCGCAGATATAGGCGCCGCCGCCGCGATGGATTGTGATGTCGAAATCCCAGCCGGACCCGCAGGCATCCGGCCCGATCAACCCGGCGTCGCGGGCTTCATCGACCGCGGTCTGCAAATGCAGGAATTCGTTGTAATATTCGCCCCTTATGTAGATGAAGGCCCGGTGCGCGCCCATCGCGAAACTCGCGATCAGGCAGCCTTCGACCAGCTTGTGCGGATCGTGGCGGATGATGTCGCGGTCCTTGCAGGTGCCAGGCTCGCTTTCATCGGCGTTGACCACGAGATAGCTCGGCCGGCCATCGCTGGTTTTGGGCATGAACGACCATTTCAGCCCGGTCGGGAAGCCCGCGCCGCCACGGCCGCGCAGTCCGGAGGTTTTTATCTCCTCGACGATCGCATCCCGGCCACGGGCGAGAATGGCGGCGGTGCCATCCCAGTCGCCGCGGGCGCGGGCGCCTGGGAGGCGCCAGTCGTGGAGGCCGTAAAGATTGGTGAAAATACGGTCCCGATCGCTCAGCATCAGGTCTCTGCTCCGGGTTCCGGCTGGGTGACAGCGGCGAATAGCGTGGTGCGTCCGCCTTCGGGGGCGGCATTCTGCCGGCCGATCGTGGAGCCGGGTTGCGGGGGATCGCCGCGGCGGAACGCCTCGAGCAGCGCCACGGTGCGGGCTTCGTCGAGGTCTTCGTAATAATCGTCGTTGACCACGAGAACCGGCGCGTTGACGCAGGCGCCGACACATTCGAGCTCTTCCAGGCTGAAGACCTCGCCGTGGTCAGCGACGGCACGGCGGCAGGCGTCGCGCACGCCGTCCGACCCGCGCAGCCAACAGGGCGTGGTGGTGCAGACCTGAAGGTGGAATTTCTGCACCGGCTTGAGATGGAACATGGTGTAGAAGGTCGCGACCTCATAGACGCGGATGCGGGGCATGCCGAGACGATCGGCGATCACATCCATGGCGGCGCGCGGCACCCACGCATGATCGGTGGTGCGCGCCATCTGGCGTTGGGCGAGATCGAGCAACGGCATCACGGCGCTGGCCTGACGGCCTTCGGGATATTTCGCGATGATGCCGGGAATCCGGGCCTCGCTGAACTCATCGAAGCTGAAGGCTTCGTTTGCTGTGTCGTTCATCATTTCGCTCATCGCTTAACGGTCCACTTCACCGAACACCACATCGATCGAGCCGAGCACGGCGATGGCATCGGCGAGGAGATGATTTTTCGCCAGACGTTCGATCGCTTGCAGATGGGCAAAACCGGTCGGACGGATTTTGCAGCGGTAGGGGTGATTGGTGCCATCGGCGATGAGATACACCCCGAACTCCCCCTTGGGGGCTTCCACCGTGGTATAGGTGGTTCCCGCTGGCACGTGATAGCCTTCGGTATAGAGTTTGAAATGATGGATCAGCGCCTCCATCGAGCGCTTCATCTCGGCGCGTTTGGGCGGGGTGATCTTGTTGTCCTGCACCTTGATCGGGCCGGGCTGCATTTTCTGGAGCGCCTGGCGGATGATTTTGACGCTTTCGCGCATTTCGTGCAGGCGCACCAGATAGCGATCGTAGCAATCGCCATGCCTTCCGACCGGAATGTCGAACTCGACCTCGGCGTATTTGTCATACGGCCGGGCGCGGCGCTGATCCCATGCGATGCCGGTGGCGCGCAGGTTGGGGCCGGAGAATCCCATGGCCAGCGCGTCCTCGGCGGAGATGATGCCGATGTCGACCAATCGCTGTTTGAAGATGCGGTTGCCGGTGAGAAGACCTTCCAGATCATCGAGAAATTTCGGGAACCCTTCGCTCCACGCCCAGATCTGTTCGGCCAGACCTTCCGGCATGTCTTTCGAGACGCCGCCGGGGCGGAAATAATTGGCGTGGAACCGCGCGCCGGAGACGGCCTCATGAAAAATGAACAGTTTTTCGCGCTCTTCATAGCCCCACAGGCTCGGTGTCTGTGCGCCGACATCGAGGCCGAGATGAACCGCGTTCTGGGTGTGGTTGAGAATGCGGGTGATTTCCGCGAACAGCACCCTGATCCATTGACCGCGATCCGGCACGGTGATGCCGAGCAGCTTCTCGGTCGCCAGGGCGAAGGCATGTTCGCACGCCATCGGGCTGACGTAATCGAGACGGTCGAAATACGGCACGGCCTGGAGATAGGATTTGTATTCGATCAGTTTTTCGGTGCCGCGATGCAGCAGCCCGATATGGGGATCGGCGCGGGTGACCGTTTCGCCGTCCAGCTCCATGATCAGGCGCAGCACGCCGTGCATCGAGGGATGCTGCGGCCCGAAATTGATGGTGTGGCGCTCGCCCTGGGTGAATTCCTGCACCACGTTCTGGCGTTCGCTCGCCGCCGTCATGACGCGGCCTCCGGTTTCCGTGTGGCTTTTTCGTCGCCGGGCAGCGTGGTCATGGCTTCCCAGGGCGAGAGGAAATCGAAATTGCGGAATTCCTGGGCGAGAGCGACTTTTTCATAGACCACGCGTTTTTGCTCCTCATCGTAGCGGAGTTCGACATAGCCGGTCAGTGGAAAATCCTTGCGCAGCGGATAGCCCTCGAAACCATTGTCGGTGAGGATGCGGCGATGGTCGAGCAGCCCGTCGAAGCTGATGCCGAACAGGTCGAACACCTCGCGCTCCCACCACGCGGCGCCGGGCCAGATCGGGGTGACGCTCGGCACCGGCGTGGCTTCGTCGGTGGTCACGATGATGCGCAGACGGTCGTTGCGGCCGATCGAGAGCAGATTATAGACGACATCGAACCGCTCGGCGCGCTGCGGCCAGTCAACGCCACACACATCCATGCACTGCGCGAAGGCGAAGCGGGGATCGTCGCGGAGGGTGCGCATGATCGCGGGCAATGCGTCACGCGCGACCGTGGCGATTCGCTCATCGCGTTCCAGCCACACCGATTGGACGCCCGGCAGGGCGCGCAGGGCGGCGGTGACGCGATCGACCGGGGCCGCCGGCGCGGCGGGATCGGTCTCACTCACGGAAAATCGTCCCGGTGCGGCGGATCTTTTTTTGCAGCTGCATGATGCCGTAAACCAAAGCCTCGGCGGTTGGCGGACAACCGGGGACATAGATGTCGACCGGCACGATCCGGTCGCAACCGCGCACCACCGAATAGGAGAAATGGTAATAGCCGCCGCCATTGGCGCAGCTGCCCATCGAGATCACCCAGCGGGGCTCGGGCATCTGGTCGTAAACCTTGCGCAGGGCGGGCGCCATTTTATTGGTCAGTGTGCCGGCGACGATCATGACATCACTCTGACGCGGCGAGTTGCGCGGGATGATGCCGAAGCGATCGAGGTCCCAGCGCGGCATGTAGGCGTGAATCATTTCGATGGCGCAGCAGGCGAGGCCGAAGGTCATTGGCCACAGGCTGCCGGTGCGCGCCCAATTCACCATTTTGTCGAGATTGGCGACGACGAAGCCCTTGCCGGCGATCTCGCCGGTGATGCCGCGGATCACCGCATCCTGTTCGGGGCCGGGCGCCAGAGCGTCGCGGTTCCAGGCGATATCGGGTTGCTGTATGGCGTTCATATCAGATGTTCCGATCAGACCGATGTCCGGTCAATACCTTTATCCTGGTGAGATGCCAAAGCGTCGTGCCGCGGGCGGTGGAGACAAATGCGCCTACTCCCAGTCGAGCGCGCCCTTGCGCCATTCATAGATGAAGCCGACCACGAGAATTGCCAGGAACCCCATCATCGACCAGAATCCCAAGGTGCCGATCCGCGCGAGGCTGACCGCCCAGGGAAACAGAAACGCGACCTCGACATCGAAAATGATGAACAGGATCGCGACCAGATAGTAGCGCACGTCGAATTTGCGGCGCGCATCGCCGAACGGTTCGAAACCGCATTCATAGGCGCTGAGTTTTTCGCGATAGGGCTTCTGCCGCGCCACCAGCAACGAACCGGCGACGAAGGCGACGCCGAGCAAGCCGGCGATGCCGAGGAAAACCAGGATCGGGAAATAATTCATCAAGCTCGGCTGCATCGCGGTTCGCCCTTTCATGCCCCAAGTCGTGTCAAGCCCCAAGTCGTGCAGGTGTCGCACGAGACGTGACCAACACCACCTGTTAACGTCCTGCCGCGCGCCAAACAATGCGCGCACCAACGGGCCGATCGTTGACCCTGCCGTGACGGACCTGATCCCCCGATCGTATTCCATCAGATCTAAACATTCGATGGTTTTTAACTGGCTCGAAACTGGCGCGAGTGACGGGGCTCGAACCCGCGACCTCCGGCGTGACAGGCCGGCGCTCTAACCAACTGAGCTACACCCGCTTCGTTGCCGTGCTCGTAACGCGGCGATGTGGCAGCGTCAAGCGTGGCGGCTTCTGATCGGCAGGCGGGGGGGTGGACGGGATACCCGATGCCGGGTGCGCCGGTCGCGATGCGAGGGCGACGAGCCGGGGCACGGAGTCGAGTTTCGCTGCGCAGTCCGCTTGAAACCAGGGGATGATTGGTCCGCTGACCCGACGGGCGGCCGGCGGCCGTGCCGATTTTGATCGGGTCGACGGCGGACGTATGGGCGGTGACGGGATCGAACCGCCGACCCTCTCGGTGTAAACGAGACGCTCTACCGCTGAGCTAACCGCCCGAATAGGCAGTCTGCCGATTCGACAAACCACCCTATCACGGTATGGGGCGAACCGGCAGGACCGGTTTCGTCCGGCTGCTTAATTCACGGCGTCCTTGAGGGTCTTGCCGGGCTTGAAACGAACCGAGGTTGATGCCGGGATTTTGATTTCCTCGCCGGTGCGGGGGTTGCGGCCGGTACCGGCTTTACGTTCGGCGGTGGCGAAAGTGCCGAAGCCGACCAGACGGACTTCCTGCTTCTGCTTCAGCGCCGATTCGATCGCCGAAAACACGGCGTCAACAACCTCGGTCGCTTTGGCTTTGGTTAGGTCGGTCTGCTCTGCCACGTCTGCGACAAGATCCATTTTGTTCACGGGTTGCTCTCCCAGTTGTAAAAAATGCACAGAACATGGAGCGGTCGGAGGGTACCCCGGCCGCGATGTCCTGTATCCGAATCGAAGGTTGCACTTTAGAGGGGCCGGTTTGCTGCCGTCAACGAAGACGGCGGCAAATCCGGCCCCATGAGCGTCATTTAAGGCGCGGGACGCTGGTTTTACCGGGCTGCGCTCAATGGGCCAGCGCGGCACCCGATGATTCGGCGGCACGGGGGGCGATGGGCTCGACCGGTTCCTCCCATTCGATGGGCACCAGGGTTCCCGCCAGCGCCTGAGCGATCACCTGGTCGACATGGGAGACCGGGATGATGGTCAGGGATTTCTTGACGTTGTCGGGAATGTCGGCCAGGTCCTTCTCGTTGTCCTTCGGGATCAGCACGGTGGTAATTCCCGCACGCAGGGCGGCCAGAAGTTTTTCCTTCAGGCCGCCGATCGGCAGGACCCGGCCACGCAGGGTGATCTCGCCGGTCATGGCGATGTCCTTGCGCACCGGCACGCCGGTCAATGCCGAGACGATCGATACCGCCATGGCGATACCCGCCGACGGGCCATCTTTCGGTGTCGCGCCTTCCGGCACGTGGACGTGAATGTCACGTTTTTCGAACAGGGTGGGTTTGATCCCGAAGGTGATCGCGCGTGAGCGGATGTAGGAGATTGCGGCCGAGACGCTCTCCTGCATCACGTCACCGAGTTTGCCGGTGTTTTTGACGTTGCCCTTGCCGGGCAGCAGCACACTCTCGATCGTGAGGATTTCGCCGCCAACCTCGGTCCAGGCGAGGCCGGTGACAACGCCGACCATATCCTCCGCCTCGGTCTCGCCGAAGCGAAAACGCGGCACGCCGGCGAAGGCTTCCAGATTGTCGAGGGTGATGGCGACGGTCTTGACTTTTTTGGTGACGATTTCCTTGACCGATTTGCGGGCCAGATTGGCAAGCTCGCGCTCGAGGTTACGCACGCCGGCCTCGCGGGTGTAGGTGCGGATCAATTCGTGCAGAACCTCATCGGAGACCGACCACTCGCCGGGTTTCAGCCCATGCGCCTCGGCCTGTTTCTCGACCAGATGACGCTTGGCGATCTCGACTTTTTCATCCTCGGTATAGCCGGGGATTCGGATGATCTCCATCCGGTCAAGGAGCGGCTGCGGCATCCGCAGGGTGTTGGCGGTTGTCACGAACATCACATCCGACAGATCGTAATCAACTTCCAGATAGTGATCGTTGAAATTGGCATTCTGCTCGGGGTCCAGCACCTCGAGCAGAGCCGAGGTGGGATCGCCACGCCAATCGGCCCCCAGCTTGTCGATTTCATCGAGCAGAAACAGGGGGTTAGACGTCTTTGCTTTCTTCATGCCCTGAATCACCTTGCCGGGCATCGAACCGATATAGGTGCGGCGATGGCCCCGGATCTCGGCCTCGTCACGCATGCCACCAAGCGACATCCGAACAAAGTTGCGGCCGGTCGCCTTGGCGATCGACTTGCCGAGCGAGGTTTTACCGACGCCCGGCGGGCCGACCAGGCACAGGATCGGGCCGCGCAGTTTCGGGCTGCGGGACTGGACCGCCAGGTATTCGATGATGCGTTCCTTGACTTTGTCCAGCCCGTAATGATCGGCATCGAGCACGCGCTCGGCCTCGATCACGTCGTTCTTGATTTTCGCGCGTTTTTTCCAGGGGATGCCGAGGAGCCAGTCGAGATAGTTGCGCACCACTGTTGCTTCCGCGCTCATCGGGCTCATGGTCTTGAGCTTTTTCAGCTCCGCGGTGGCTTTTTCACGGGCTTCCTTGCTCAGCTTGAGGGTTTTGATCTTTTCCTCGATCTCGGCGGTCTCGTCCTTGCCCTCTTCGCCCTCGCCCAGTTCCTTCTGGATCGCTTTCAGCTGTTCGTTGAGGTAATATTCGCGCTGCGTTTTTTCCATCTGGCGCTTGACGCGATTGCGGATGCGCTTCTCGACCTGAAGGACGCCGATTTCGGCTTCCATATGGGCGAACACCCGTTCCAGCCGCTCGGCGACCGAGGCGGTCTCGAGCAATTCCTGTTTGTCGGCGATTTTCAAGCCGAGATGGCTGGCGATGGTATCCGCAAGTTTCGACGGATCGTCGATCTGATTGATCGAAACCAGAACTTCCGGCGCGATTTTTTTGTTCAGCTTGATATATTGCTCGAACTGGGTCACCACGCCGCGGGCGAGACCCTCGGTTTCCTTGGATTTATCGACGATATCGTCGATCGGTTCGGCCAGAACCTCGAAATGGGTCTCGGTTTCATGGTAGCCGGTGATGCGCGCGCGACGCACCCCCTCGACAAGCACCTTGACCGTGCCATCCGGCAGTTTCAAGAGTTGAAGCACGGTCGAGACCGTGCCGACGTTGTAGATGTCGGCCGCCAGCGGGTCGTCCTGCTGGGCGTTACGTTGGGCGACGAGCAGAATCTGCTTATCTTCCTTCATCACCCCTTCGAGCGCCCGAACCGATTTTTCACGGCCGACGAATAACGGCACGATCATGTGCGGAAACACGACGATATCGCGCAGGGGCAACACCGACAAGGCCTCTCCGGTGGTGGGAGCCGGCGGTGTCGTTCTGACGGAGGCGGCGGACACCGATTTGGATTTTTTGGGATTGGTCTCTGACATCAGACTACCTTTCGTGAGCCACGCGCCCTGCCCTGTTGCGGCACAGAACGCGGTGCCGGCTGATCCGGCCACAACAGCAATATGGGGCGAGGGTCGCAATACCGCAACAGAGCGTCGATGCGCTCACGGCGAAGCCCGGCCCTGTCGTAGAATCGTGACCCGCGTGACCGGGGGCAGCGCCTATTCCGTCGCTCAAGAAGCGGTCTCGGCCCGTTCCTTGCCATGCAGGAACAACGGCTCCGCCCGGCCTTCCGCGACTTCGCCGTTAATCATCACCTCCTCAACACTGTCGAGCCCGGGCAGGTCGAACATTGTGGTGAGAAGGATCTGCTCCATGATGGAGCGCAGGCCACGGGCGCCGGTCTTGCGCTGAATCGCGCGGGACGCGACCACCCGCAAGGCATCCTCGGTGAAGTTGAGCTTGACGCCCTCCATTTCAAACAGGCGGCCATACTGCTTGACCAGGGCGTTTTTGGGCTTGGTCAGAATCTCGATCAATGCCGCCTCGTCGAGATCCTCGAGGGTTGCGACAACCGGCAAGCGACCGATGAATTCGGGGATCAGGCCAAATTTCAGCAAATCCTCGGGCTCGACCTCGCGCAGGATGGCGCCGGTCCGGCGATCGGTCGGGTCCTGGACGTCGGCGCCGAAGCCGATTCCCGATCCCTTGCCACGCTGGGAGATGATTTTTTCAAGGCCGGAGAACGCGCCACCGCAAATGAACAGGATATTGGTGGTATCGACCTGAAGAAATTCCTGCTGGGGGTGCTTGCGGCCGCCCTGCGGCGGCACCGAGGCGATGGTGCCTTCCATGATTTTCAGAAGTGCCTGCTGCACGCCCTCACCCGAGACGTCGCGCGTGATCGACGGATTGTCCGACTTGCGGCTGATTTTATCGACCTCGTCGATATAGACGATGCCGCGCTGGGCGCGCTCGACATTGTAATCAGCCGATTGCAGCAGTTTGAGGATGATATTCTCCACATCCTCGCCGACATAGCCGGCTTCGGTCAATGTCGTTGCGTCCGCCATGGTGAACGGGACATCGAGTATCCGGGCCAGGGTCTGGGCCAGCAATGTCTTGCCGGAACCGGTCGGCCCCAGCAGGAGGATGTTGGATTTCGCGATTTCGATATCGTTGTTCTTCTGCGCGTGCGCGAGACGCTTGTAGTGGTTGTGCACCGCGACGCTGAGCACTTTTTTGGCCTGGTTCTGGCCGATCACGTAGTCATCCAGAACTTTGCAGATCTCGCGCGGGGTCGGCACACCGTCGCGGGTTTTGACCAGATGGGTCCGGTTATCCTCGCGAATGATATCCATGCACAATTCGACGCATTCATTGCAGATGAATACGGTGGGTCCAGCGATCAGCTTGATCACCTCATGCTGCGATTTACCGCAGAACGAGCAGTACAAGGTATTCTTCGAATCTCCGGATTTAGTGCTCATCGGCGCTCCAGCCGCGCCCCACAAATGGCGGCGCATCAGTTATCGGCGAGAGACTAGCCCTCAACCCCGAATGACACAAGCATTCCGGTAAAAACTGACACCGGATTGCAACAACACCCCGCGATGACGCCCGGATCAGGCGGCTTCCTGCTTGGCGACCCTGGCGGTCTGATCCGACGGGCCGGTGGGCTTGTGGGCCATCACCTCATCGACCAGGCCAAAAACCTTGGCCTCATCGGCGGACATGAACCGGTCGCGTTCCAGCGCCTGCTCGATATCCTCAAGGGTCTGGCCGGTGTGCGTCACATAGATATCGTTGAGGCGGCGGCGCAGCGTGAGGATCTCGCGGGCCTGGATTTCGATGTCGGCGGCCTGACCCTGGGCACCGCCGGAGGGCTGGTGGACCATGATCCGTGCGTTGGGCAGGGCGAAGCGCTTACCCTTCTCACCGGCTGCCAGCAGAAGGCTGCCCATCGAGGCGGCCTGACCGATGCATACGGTCGAGACCGGCGATTTGATGTATTGCATCGTGTCGTAGATCGCGAGGCCGGCGGAAACAACGCCGCCGGGACTGTTGATATAGAAGGAAATATCCTTCGACGGGTTTTCGCTTTCCAGAAACAGCAATTGTGCTGCGATCAGCGAGCCGACCTGATCATAGACCGTGCCGGTCAGGAAGATGATGCGCTCCTTGAGCAGCCGGGAGAAAATATCGTAGGAGCGCTCGCCGCGGGCGGTCTGTTCGACGACCATCGGCACCAGGCTGTTCATGTAAATCTCGGTCGGGTCGCGTTCCATCGGCGTCTGTCTCCTGGTTGCGGGCCGGAGCCGCCGCACCCGCATGAACTGTCTTTTACCTGTCAACCGCCTACCGCCTCACCGAGGCCGGAATCGCGATCACAGGGGCTTAAGATGACCCGAGATCGGGTTGGCGTAAACCCCTGCCCGGCGCGATCAATCCTCGTCGTCGGCGAACAATGCCTCAATCGTGACTTCCTCATCGGTCACCGTCGCGAGTTCGAGGGCGTAATCGACGACTTTATCCTCGAAAATCGGTCCGCGCAGACGATCCATCGCGCGCGGGTTTTTCTGGTAGAAATCGATGATCATTTTTTCCTGGCCCGGAAACTGCTGCATCTCGTTGATCATCGCCTGGCGCATATCCTGCTCGGTCACCTGGACATTGGTGCTGCGGCCAATTTCGGCAACGAGCAGGCCGAGTCGCACTCGACGATCGGCGATGGCGCGATATTCGGCCCTCAACGTGTCTTCATCCTTGGCGGCGTCTTCGGCATCGAGACGGCCGGCGGCGCGTTCGGACTCGACCTGACGCCAGATTTCGGCGAACTCGGCCTCAACAAGGGTTTCAGGGGCGGCGAAATCGGCCTGTTTCGCCAATTCGTCGAGCAAGGCGCGCTTGACCTTCATGCGGCTCGCGCCGGCACGCTGCTGCTCGATCCGGTCCTTGAAGAATTTGCGGAATTCTTCAAGATTTTCAAAGCCATTGGCTTCGGCGAACGCATCGTCGATCACGGGCGCCACCTTGCGCTTGAGTGCCTTGACCGTGATATCGAAGGTGACGTCTTTGCCGGCAAGATTGGCTGCGTGATATTCCGCCGGGAACGTGACGTTGATGACTTTGGATTCGCCGGCCGACATGCCCTCGATTTGCTCGGCAAAGCCCGGAATGAAGCCGTTGCCGCCGATTTCGACATTGGCGTCCTGTGCGGCGCCACCCTCGAACGGCGTACCGTCGAGCTTGCCGAGAAAATCGACGGTGACGATGTCACCCGTCGCGGCGGGACGGACCTCCTCGATGGTTTCCATCGTGGCGCGCTGTTCGGCGAATTTGGCGATCGCCTCATCGACCTCGGAATCGGAAACCGGTGCGGTCGGGCGCGTGAGGGTGAGGGACTTGAGATCGGGGATCGCGACATCAGGCAGGATTTCCATCTCGACCTTGAACTCGAGATCGGCATCGGTGCCCGGATTGACCACCTCGACTTTGGGCGACACGGCGGGGCGCAGGCTGCGTTCAGCCATCATCTGGTCGGTCGCCTCGTTGACCGAGGCTTCGAGAATTTCGGCATCGACCGCCTGGCCGAATCGCTTGCGCACCATCGAAAGCGGCACTTTGCCCGGACGGAACCCCGGCATCTGCATCGTCCTCGACAATTCGGCGAGGCGTTTTTCACGCTTTTCGCTCAGATCGGCGCTCGGAATGACCACGGTGAAGCCGCGCTTCAGACCTTCGGTCAGGGTTTCGGTAACCTGCATATCGAACAAAATCCTTACGTTACGCCTATAGAAAAATACGGACGGAGGGACTCGAACCCCCACGGCTCTCGCCACCAGAACCTAAATCTGGCGTGTCTACCAATTCCACCACGCCCGCCCGAACGAACACCAGCCCCCGTGTGCGGTTGCTCACGCGGGTTCTCGCGGCGCACCTAGCGCGGATTGCCGCCCCCGACAAGCGAGAGCGGCGCCACGGTCAGAACTTATAGCGCAACCCGGCGGTGACCATGCGCTGATCGCCGTTCGAACGGGCGAAGGTGCTGGCAAGATCGACCGTGGCGGCGAGCCGGCCGGTCACTGCGGCGCTAAGTCCGAGATCGGCGACGCCCCAGGTCGTCGCCTGGTTCGGGTAGGTCGTGGTCAGGCCGACCAGCGGTTCGTCGGTGAACACGCTGGCGAAACTGCCGCCACTGCCGCCGACTTCGCTTTGCAATTCGATCGACCCATGGGGCGTGATCGACAAGCTGCCGAGATGCCCCGCCGCCGAAGCCGCGATGCCGGCGTCAAACAGCGCACGCGATAGCGACTGATTCTGCACCGCCATGGTCAGCGCCGGATCGCCCTGCTCGGTGTAGGCGCCGATATTGGCTTCAACCGCATCGAATCCGACCACCGGACCATAGGTCAGCGTGCCGCGATGGAACAGATAGCCGGCATTGGCGACGACGCTGACCGTGTGGCCATTTGGTGTCGCGGTGATCGGGGCGAGCACGCCGGGGCGGCTGATCTGGTTGAACTGATCGACGCCGTAATCGACCTGGCCATCGGCAAACAGATGACGCGATTGCGCCATGACGTAGCCGGCGAATTGATAGGCATTGGCGTGGATGGTCTCCCCGCCGTTCACCGTTGCGCTGTCGGTGCCGTAGCCGAACGCGATACCGGCGGCGATATGCGGGTTGAACCGGTAGTCGGCGCCGCCGGTGACAGTGCCGATATTATCGGTGAAGCCAAGATTGCCCGGCGCATTGGTGCGGCTGCCGTAGTCGTAATTACCGGTTACATAGACCGACAGGCGGTGATCGCCGCCCGCCCCCATCGGCCCGGTATCCCCCATCGCGGCGTCGGCGAGCATCGGGGCGGAGGGCAGATTGATCGAAAGACCGCCCGCGCCCTCGCGCAACGCTTCCATGCGGGCGGTCACCGAAGCCGAGAAGGCTTGCGCGCCGGTGGCGAGCAGACGGGCCGGAACCGATAGGGAGTCGAACCCGTTCAGGGCGCTGGCGACATATTCCGCGATGATGAGATGACTATGCGTGGTCGGATGCACGTTCCACCATTGGTAGGTGTTTTGCACCGACAACGGCGCGGCGACGCAGCTTGGCGTGTCGAGACAGGCCGAGGTTGTGTTGGAAATGCCATAAGCGCCGGGATTGGCATCGATTTCAGCGGAGATCTGCTGTTGGTTGATCAATAGAATATTCAGGCCGAGTTTCTGATGCAGTGTCGCCGCGACCTGACTCAGGCCGGCGTTATGGGCGCCGATGATCGCATCGCCGAGCGCGACCTGCTGCGGCGTATCGTTGACCGTGGGCACGTTTCCAAACGGAACCAGGTTCTGAAGAATGATTTGCCGCGCGCCGAGTTGACCGACCGCCTCGATCGCCTGCGCCGTCTGTTGCAGCACCGTACTGACGTTCTGCGTGACGATCTGCTGGGCGTTCGCCGGATTTTCGGCCACCAACGCCTCGGTTAAAAAATAATTGTTGCCGCCGATCCAGATCCCGACAACATCGGATGGTGAAAAATGGCCGCCGGTCGCCGCGAAACTCTGGATTTCCTGCAACTCGTTGGGTAACGCGGGAAAGGCCGGGTCGGAAAAGTTGATATAATTATTATAGACTTGTCCGTTTGCTTCAAGCGGCCCACTGAGCGCGCCACCGACGGCGTAATCGTTCGAGGCCTTGAACCCCAGCCCCGTCAGGGCCGGTAGATACTCGGCCCAGACCGGCCCGTTCGAAAAGCGATATCCTGAATAGGGCGGCGATGGTGGGTAGAGGATACCGGTCAGGCGCGGAATATTGCCATTATCGCTCAGGCTGTCACCAAAGACATAGAGACTGCCGGGCGCTTGCGCCCGGGCGAGCGGCGCGGCCACAGCGATGGCGAGAGCAGACGCGGCAAAGCCGCCCATCAGAGCTGTCTTGAAAGTCATGTTTCACTCCCTTGCGCTATCGAACGTTGTCGTTAACGATAACAGATGTGCGCTAGGGGTCAGACTCGCGTCAATCGGTGTTTACGCAGGAAACCGCGGTGATGACGATTTGGTAACCGAGTGTTGCATCTCTGCCATGCTCGTGAAGGTGTGAAACTTGATCACGCCGGCGCGCGGTCGCGGGCGGCATCCTCCGGTCGATCCGCCAGCGAGGCGATCAGGGCGGTGCGCAATTGCGCGAGTTTACGCTCGTTTTCCACTTTCAGGCCGAACACGTCCTTCACATAAAACACGTCCACCGCGCGGACGCCGTAGGTGGTGATGTGGGCCGAGGCGATCTGCAGCCCCTGCGCGCTGATGGCGGCCGTGACATCGTGCAGCAGACCGGGCCGGTCGCGACCATTGATTTCGATCACGGTGTGACGATTCGAGGCGCTGTTGTCGACCACGACACGGGGCGGGACATGGATGGCGCGCATGCGGCCACTGACCACGCTGCGACCGGCTTTGCGGATTTCGGCCGAGAGGCGCAGACGACCGGACAGAACCTGTTCGATCAAGGCGGATACCCGGGCCAGGCGGTGCGGCGCATCGAGCGGACCGCCCCCGGCATCCTGAATCCAGAACGTATCGAGCGCCATGCCGTCGGTCATGGTATGGATGCGGGCATCGACGATCGAGGCGCCGGCGACGGCGAGCGCCCCGGCGATGCGGCTGAACAGGCCGGCATGATCGGCGGTATAGACCACGACCTCGGTTACCGCGCGAGCGGGCAGCGGCACGGTGGAGACGACAAGCGGCATTTTGCGCGTGCGCGCATCCTGGATCAGGCGACCGTGACGGGCAATGCTGTCGGGGTCGAAGCTCAACCAGTAGCCGGGATAGCCCATGCCGAGAAATTGTTCACGATCGGCGGCCGGCCAATCGGCAAGCAACTCGCCGACCATTTGCTTGACCCGCGCGACGCGGACATCGCGCTCCGTGGTGGCAAGACCGCCCTCGAGCACTTCGGCGACGCGGGCGTAGATCTCGCGCAGGAGAGTCGCTTTCCAGCCGTTCCAGACCTTGGGCGAAACGGCCCGGATATCAGCCACCGTGAGAATGAGCAGCAGGCGCAGACGTTCGGGCGATTGGACCACATCGGCAACGTCGAGAATGGTTTTGGGATCGTCGATGTCGCGGGAGAAGGCGGTCTGGCTGAGCAGCAGATGGTGCAGCACGAGCCAGGAGACCATTTCGGTTTCCTCGGGCTCGAGACCCAACGCGGGGCCGATGGTGAGCGCGAGTTCGGCGCCAATTTCGGAATGATCGCCCCCCCTGCCCTTCGCGATGTCGTGGATCAGCAGGGCGACGTAGAGTGCCCGGCGCGATTGCAGGTGCTGCGCGATGCCGCTGGCGACCGGCAGGGTCTCGGCGAGATCGCCCCGTTCGATCGCGTTGAGGACGCTGATCGCCTGGATCGTGTGCATATCGACGGTGAAGACATGATAGGAATCAAATTGCATCTGACCGACGATGCGTCGCCAGTCGGGCAGGTAGCGACCGAGAGCGCCGGTTTCGTTCAGGATGGTGAGCCAGACGGCGCCATCCGACGTGGGTTCAGTGGCACCGCAGAGCAGATCGAGAAAGAGCGCCGCCGCCGCGGGATTGCCGCGTAGTTCGGCGGTTCGTCGGGCACCGCGGATCATGGCACGCAGTGAGAGAGGGTGCAGCGTCAGCGCACGGTCGCGCGCGAAGCGCAGAATGCGGAACAATTGCAGCGGTTCGGCCATCGGCTCGCGACCCGGGGCGAACAGAATTTTGCCATCGGCCAGAACAAACCCGGCGTCCGCGAGTTCGGCATCCGTCGCGGCGGCGATCGCGGGGGGGCCGAGGGCGGCGCGGATGACCGCGGGTTCCAGAACGCCGGTGACGCGCGCAACCTCGCGCACGACCAGGAAATAATGACGCATGAAGCGTTCGACGCCGTCCTGCCGCCCATGGCGGGTGTATCCCATGCGGGCCCCGATCACGGGTTGCAGGTCGAAGGTCAGGCGCTCCTCGGCACGGCCGGCGACGTAATGCAGGTGGAACCGCACGGTCCAGAGATAGTCCCATGCGCGTTTGCAGGCGCGCGCCTCGGACTCACTCAGGATGCCCCCACCGGGTGCCGAGGCCCCGACCAGTTCGGTCATGGCGAACGTGCCGAATACATACCGGGCGACCCAGTACAGGGTCTGGAGGTCGCGCAGCCCGCCTTTGCCCTCCTTGATGTTGGGTTCGACCATGAAGGGGGTATCGCCGAAACGTTTGTGGCGGGTGGCGCGCTCTTCCTGCTTGGCCGCGATATAGCCGGCGGGACTGTCCGCGGCACAATCCGCGCGGAATGCGATCTGGAAATGGGCGAACAAGGCGCGGTCGCCGGCGATGCACCTTGCGTCGAGCAGCGAGGTGCGGATGGTGATGTCTCCTTGCGCCTCAGTGAGACAATCGGCGGTCGAGCGTGTGGCATGCCCGACTTTGAGACCGAGATCCCACAGGAAATACAGGGTGAATTCGACCGCGCGCTCCACCCGTGCCGAGGGTTCATGATCGGTGAGGAACAGCAGATCGATGTCGCTGAACGGCGCCAGCGTCGCGCGGCCGTAACCGCCGGTGGCGGCGATGGCGAGGCGGTCGTCGGACTCGATCGGCAGCAGATCGAGCGTATAGCCGATCAGGGCGCCGATGAATTCGTCCATCAGCCCCGAGAGAAGGCGCGAGGCGGTGAGGCCGCCGAGATTTCCCCGCTCGAAGCGGGCCTGCACATGGGCCTGTAACCGGCCGAGCTGGCGGCGGAACACGCCGAGAGCAAGATCGCGTGGCGGCGGTGCCGCTTTGGGGATCAGCGTTGCAAGAACCGCCGCGATATTCGGTCGGTCTGCTTCGGCATCGGCGACGACGGGAAGGTCGGCCTGGGAATGGGGCAGGCCACCCGTGGCGAAGAATGGCTGGTTGATGAGATCGGACATGTCAGTCATTCTCTACCGCGCCTTGCGCGCCATCGCCAAGAAACTTTCGGCGCCACGCATAAATAAGGTCGAGCGCCTGACGCGGCGTGAGTTGATCGGGTGAGGCGGCGGCGAGCGCCTCGCGCCAGGACGTCGCCTCGGGATCTGGCGGTGGCGCCGCTTCATCGAGACCGGCGAACAGCGGCAGCGGTGGTGCCGCGCCGCGCCCGCGCTCAGCGGCGCGCAGCAGCACATCGGCACGGCGCACCACACCCTCCGGCACCCCGGCAAGTTTGGCGACATGCACGCCCCAGCTTCGTTCCGCAGCACCCTCGATCACCTCGTGCAAAAACACTACCTCGCCATGCCATGATTTCACCCGCATCGTACAAGGGTGGAGCCGTGGCAACGCGCCACCCAGTTGAATCAGATCATGAAAATGTGTCGCGAAAATGGTTCGGCAGCGCACCTGTCCGTGCAGCGCCTCGAGTACTGCCTGCGCAATCGCCAAACCATCGCGCGTACCGGTACCGCGACCGATTTCATCGATGATGACGAAACTGCGCGGCCCGGCCTGATGCAGGATGGCGGCGGTTTCGATCATTTCGACCATGAAGGTTGAACGACCGGCGGCGAGATCGTCGGCGGCGCCGACGCGCGAGAACAACCGATCGACCAGGCCGATCCGCGCGGCATCGGCCGGCACCGGCAGGCCAGCCTGGGCGAGGATGATGATCAGGGCGTTCTGGCGCAGGAAGGTCGATTTGCCGGCCATGTTCGGGCCGGTCAGCAGCATGAGCCGCCGGGCGGGCGAGAGATCAGCGTCGTTGGCGATATACGGCACCCCGGGCGGCAGCGCCGCCTCGACCACCGGGTGGCGGCCGGCCTCGATGGTGAAATCATGTTCGGTGGTCAGGCACGGGGCGACCCAGCGGCCGTTTTGCGCAAGACTAGCCGCGGATTGCAAGGCATCGAGGCGGGCCAGCGCGTCCGCACAGGCGGCAAGCGCCTCCTGCACGGCCATGACACGGTGCAACAGGTGATCGAGCACCAGGGCCTCCCGCGTGGCGGCGCGCTCATGCGCTTCGGCGATGCGGCGGTCGAGTTCGGAGAGTTCCGGTTGGGTGAAGCGGGCGGCGGCGGCCAGGCCCTGGCGCAGGATGAGTTCGGGGAATGCGCGCAGGGCCGCGACCGCGCTGGAGGGTGCTTCGAGCACATAGCCGAGTTGATGATGATGGCGCACTTTGAGACTGGCGACACCGTATTTCGAGGCGAGCTCGATCTGCAGCGCGGCAATCACCTGTCGGGTGTCATCGCGCAGACGGCGTTCACCATCGAGTTCGCCGTCGAATCCGGGGGCGATCGACGGGGCGTCGCCGGGGCGTTGAGGGGGGGTATCGACCAGGGCGCGGCACAACAGATCGGTGAGTTCGGCCGATGGATCGAGGGCGAGCGCATCGGCGGCGAGCGGGTGGGTCGGGTCGGTGCTGGCGGCCGGAAGCGCGGCGCGCAGCGCGGCGGCGGCGGACAGGGCGTCGCGTACCTGGGCCAGATCGCGCGGCGCGAGGCGTCCGGATTTGCCGGCCGCGAGGCTGAGACGGGCGAGGGCGCGGGCGAGATCGGGCGCGCCGCGCAGAGCGTGGCGGATCGCTTGCAGGCAATCAGGCTCGATCAGAAGGCTCTGCCAACCGGATTGGCGGGCACGCAGCGGTTCGATCGCATCGAGCGGTTCGGCGATCCAGCGGGCGAGATGACGCGCGCCGGCGGCGCTTACCGTGCGTCTGATCGCACCGAACAGGCTGCCGGCTTCGCCGCCATCGCGGGTGCGCAGCAGATCGAGGCTGGCGCGGGTGGCGGCGTCCATCGCGAGCAGCCCGGCCTCACCCGCGCGCACCGGATGGCCGATGCGCGGCAGATTACCGCCCTGGCTGCGCTCGATGTAACGCAACGCCATCGCGGCGGCCTGCGACTCGAGATCGCTGAAGGCTCCGAATGCATCGATCGACGCAACGGCAAAGACGCGGGCGAGGTGGCGACGCGCGATGGCGGGGGGCGGGGGCGGATCGGTTTGGGCGCGGCGGACGGCCAGGGCGCCGAGATCGGCTTGATCGGAAGCCAGGATTTCGGCGGGGTCGAGCCTTGCGAGCAGGGCCGGCAAATCGACGCGTGCGATCAAGGCCGTGTCGAAGGCGGCGGTCGAGACATCGATCCAGGCGGCGCCGATTTGCGCGTCATCCGGCACGAGTGCGACCAGAAGGTTTGATCGGCCGGCCTCGAGCAGGGCTTCCTCGGTGATGGTGCCGGGCGTGATCAGTCGCACCACGGCGCGCTCGATCAGGGACTTGCCACCCGCTGTCTTTGCCGCGCGCGCGCGGGCGGCCTCGGGTGCCTCGATCTGCTCGGCAATGGCGATCCGAAAGCCACGTTTGACCAGGCGGCCCAGATAGACGTCGCGCTGCGCGACGGGAACGCCGCACATGCGGATCGGTGCGCCCTGGTGGGTACCGCGCGCGGTCAGGGCGATGTCCAGCGCCGCGGACGCGGCTTCGGCATCGTCGAAGAACAGCTCATAGAAATCGCCCATGCGAAAAAAAATCAGCGCATCCGGGTATTCGGCCTTCGCTGCAAACCATTGCGCCATGGCGGGGGTTGCGCCGGCGGCGCGATCGAGATCCATAATCCGATACTAATCGAGGCGCGCGCTGCTGCGAAGCGCCGATTGCTGGCCGGCGGACGAGATGTTAAGCGGGCGTTGCATGACATTGCCGCCGCGCGCCGTCACGAACCGGCATTTGATCCCGATCCTGGCGTTGATCGTCCTGCCCATCGCGGCGAACGGGCTGATGCTTGCCGGTATCACGCATGGCAACCCTGCGATTTTCGTGATGTTTCTGACCCGAGGATTGGTTGGCGGGTGGCTGCCGGGCGCGCCGGGTTGGCGCGATCCGACGATCGGGTTGATCACCCAGCCCCTTGGGATGTTGAGTGCGCGCGATTGGTTGCACGGCATTGTTCCCTGGTGGAACCCGTATTCCGGCGTCGGCATGCCGCTGGCGGCGGAAATGCAGACGATGTCATTTTTTTTGCCGTTCGTGCTGCTGCTGAAATTCTGGGGCGGCTGGCTGGCGTTGAAACTCATCATCCAGATCCTGTGTGGATTGTTCACCTATGCGCTGCTGATCGAGTTACGCCTGACCCGGCTGGCCGCTGGGCTGGGAGCGCTGTTCTTTGCGCTTTCACCGACGATTTATCTGGTGCCGCATGTAATGGGGCCGCTGCCGTTCGCACCGCTGCTACTACTCGGCATCGAACGCGCCGATCGGGCCGCGCGCGACAGCAGGGGGCTGGGCTTCGGTTTGATTCCGGTGGCGCTGGCGTATTCGATTTATGGCGGCTACCCCGAAGTTGCTTATGCCGACGCAACGCTGGCGGCGGTATGGACGATCTGGCGCTTCGCCGGCGCGGGCGCCGCACGGTGGCGATTCGCCCGCAAGATTGTTCTGGGCTGCGGCATCGGGCTGGTGATGAGCCTGCCGCTGGTGGTGCCGTTTTTCCAGTATGTCCGTCTGTCCTACCTTGGGCAGCACGCTGATTTATATAGCTGGATCTGGTTGTTGCCGCCCGGCGCACCGTTGCAATTGTTTCCGTTCATTTACGGGCCGATCGGCGCGCTGACGCCTCCGGGCGTGTCACCGGTATTGTCCAATCTGATCACGGCGAGTTGGAACCAGCTCGGTGGCTGGTTCGGGCCGCTGGCGGCGCTGCTGGGTCTGGCCGCGATTATCCGGCCGGGGCGGCTGCGTGGACTGGGCTTCGTGCTGACCGGATTTATTCTGGTCTGGCAGTTGCGCATCTGGGGATTTCCTCCGGCGGTCTGGCTGATCGACCGGATTCCGTTGATGGCGCGCACCAATGCGATCAGGTTCAGCGGTCCGGCAATGGAACTCGCCTGTTTCATCCTGCTCGCGATCACCGTCGATCGCTGGCAGACCGGTGGAGCGTTCGATCGCCGCGCCGTTTGGTGCCTGAGTACGCTCGGTGCCGCGATCGGTCTGTTCGCGGTGCTGCCAGCGCTGCGCAGTCTGATTGACTGGTTCGCGCCCGGTACCGCGATGCTGGGATTTGCGCTGGGGGCCACGGGTATCGAACTCGCTCTTGCGGTTGCGGCGGTGACGCTGTTGACCCGTCCACCGGGTCGAGCGACGACGCTCGCGCTTACGCTCGTCGTCGGGACGGAGTGTTTCGCGACCGCAGCACTCAGCCAGTTCGCGGCGCCTCGTCATGGCACGATCGACCTTAGCGGTGTTGCGTATTTGCAACGTCATCTGAGGCTGGCGCGGCTTTATTCATTGCAGCCGTTCGGGCCGAATTATCCGGCGGCGTTCGGGCTGGCGGCGATCGATGAAAATGAATTACCGGTGCCCGCAGCATGGAACGACTACATCCATCGCCATCTCGACCCCTATGCCGATGTGGTGATGTTCACCGGCTCTCAGGCACGCAGCATAGGTTGCACCCTGCTGCCGCGCGCGGCGGCGGCGTTGCGCGATGGCGTGTTCATCCGTCCACAACGCTCGGTGACGCCGCCCGATCAGAGTGCCGAATTGCGGCGCCATCTCGCGGCATACGGCGCGATTGGGGTGAAATACGTGCTGACGCCACCGGATCAGAATCCGTTCGTCACCCACGCGGATCTGCCGGTGACCTCGGCCGGGCAGGTGCCATTTGCCCTGCCTGCGGGCGGTGTGCTGAGCGGCGACATTCCGGCCGGCACGATCTCCTTGCGCCATGTCGATCGGGTGGATGTGTTGATCGGCACCTATGACGGCGCGGCCCGCGGCGCACTGAGTGTGCAACTGTGTACTCGCAAAATATGCGCCACGGGCCATGCCGAACTTGCAACAGCACAGGATGATCATTTTCTGGCAATCAAGCTCGATCACCGCCTGGATGTGCCGGTCGATGCCGGATTGCGCTACCGGTTCACCCATCGGCACGGGGCGGCGGTGGCGATCTGGCTGGGCAGCTTTCGGATCGATGCGCCGCCGGCGCTGGCGGTGGGCGGCATCGCGCCGCCGCACGCACCGCTGCTCCGGCTGATCGACACACCGCGCGATGCACCACCGCTGGTGTTTGCCAACCAGGTCATGCGGATCTACCGGCTGGATCGGCCGCGCGAATTTTTTACCACCGTTCCGGCTTGCCACCTGACCCGCCTCGCGATCGATGCGGTGGATGCCGACTGCCCGGCACCGGCGCGGCTGCTGCGGCTTGAAGCCTATTATCCGGGATGGCACGCGCGCATCGCTGGGCGAGCCGTGCCGATCGAGCGGACAGAATCGATCTTTCAGTCCGTGGCATTGCCCGCGGGGCGCAGCAAGGTGCGGTTTTTCTATCGCCCACCGTTCATTCGGATAAGTTGCGCTATGGCTCTGGCAGGACTCGCAATGTGGCTCGGCCTGATGCTCGCATCGGTTCTGCGGGCGCGCCGCGCCCGACGGTGAAGCTGGTGACGGTTCGACCCGTTTCGAACAAATCGAGGATTTTGTCCGCGCGCACCGGCGGCGAAAACAGATAACCCTGCCCGTCGTTGCAGCCATAGCTTTTCAGCACCGCGGCGTGACGTTCGGTTTCGATGCCCTCGGCCGTTACGCGCAGACCCAGCGTATGGCTGAGTTCGATGATCGCCTTGACGATCGGCGCATCGTTTTCGTTGCATGCGAGATCGTTGATGAAACTGCGGTCGATTTTCAGACGGTCGAACGGAAAGCGGCGCAACGTCGCGAGGGAGGAATAGCCAGTGCCAAAATCGTCGATTGCGATGCGGCACCCAAGGGCGCGCAGCCCGTGCAGATGTTCGATTGTGCGCCCTTCGGTTTCGAGCACGGCGGATTCGGTGACTTCGAATTCGATCCGAGCGGGGGTGACGCCGGCCGCCTCGATGATTGCGTGGAGTTGGTCGACCAGCCAGGCCTCGCGCAGGTGCAGCGGCGAGAGATTGACCGCGACAGTGATGGCCGGAGGCAGCTTGGCCGCGAGCGCGGTGGCCTCGGCCAGCACGAAGGCCGTGACGGTGCTGATCAGCCCGCTGCGTTCAGCGATTTCGATGAAATCACCGGGTGGGATAATGCCGCGTTCCGGATGGCGCCAGCGCACCAGGGCTTCAAGACCGACAATGCTGCTCGAGGCAAGGGCGATAACCGGTTGGAATTCGACGAACAACTGATCGTCACGCAAGGCGCGTTTCATGTCGCGCTGGAGGCCGCGCCGATCCTGTAAATGGCGGTCCATCGTGCGATCGAACAGCCGCCAGGTGCCGCGACCGGAATCTTTCGCACGATACAGGGCGAGATCGGCGTTTTTATACAGATCCTCGGCTGTGGTACCGTCCCGTGGGGCGAGTGCGATGCCGATGCTGACACCGATTTCGACGGTAACCCCATCGAATTTATAAGGGCGGGCCACACGGTCGATGACCCGTTCGGCCACAGATGTCGCTTCGAACTCATCATCCGACGGCAGGACAATGGAAAATTCATCCCCTCCGAGACGAGCGGCGACGTCGCGATCGCGGATCGCGCCGCGAATCCGGTGCGCCACCGCGCGCAGGACCGAATCACCCATCCCATGGCCATAGGAATCATTGACCGCCTTGAACTGATCAAGATCAAGACAGAGCAGCGCCGCCCCCGGCTGACGATCATCGCTGAGCCACTGGCTCAGGGTATTGTTGAATTCGGTACGATTGGCGAGGTCGGTCAAGGAATCGTGGCGGGCCAGATGGGCGATGCGCTCGCGCGAGCGGTGCATGGCGGTGACATCGGACCCGACGCCACGATACCCGATGAAATTGCCGCGGCGATCCTCGATCGGTTTGCCGGTCATCGACCACCAGCGTCGTTCACTGCCCATGCTGACCGGGACCACCAGATCGCGGAATGGCTTGCGTGCAGCCATCTGCCGACGCATCGCCTCGAAGGCGTCTCCCGCTGCCACCGAGGGTCGGCGCAGGGTCTCGTCGGCGCCGGCCATGAAGGTGAACAGATCACCGCCGATCGCCTCCACGGGCCGTCGTGCCACTTCGGCGAAACGGGCCGATACCTGTTTGATCTGACCCGAAGCATCGGTTTCCCACAACCAGTCGCTGGCATTTTCCTCGAAATCGCGCAGCAGGATGCGGATGGTTTCAGTGGTTTGAGCGAGGCGAATGGAGCCGATGTTGCGTTCAAACAATCGTCGATTGACATAGAATATCGATGAAATCGCCAAAAAACTGTAGCCTAGAAAGCAGACAACAATGGGCCAGACTTCGAACTTGTAGTTCAAAACGATAATCACGACGGTACCCGTGATGATCGGCATAACGAATAACAGTGATGACAGGATTGGTCCTGCCGTTGTCGCCGTTGAAATGAGGCCGATCACAACACCGAACAATAATCCGCTTTGGAGTTTATCCGCAAACGACATCAATCTGTCGATATAGATAATCCAGTCACTACCAATCAAAAATATCAATATGTTATATATATTTTTAAAGCGACCTGATTCAATCGAAAAGAATTTCATATATTGATATGTTCGACAGAACGTTGATAGTAACGTGTATAATAATATTAGTGAAATAAAAAGCGCATTTGCAAAAGCGTTATATCGGTTATTTTGAAATTCAAAATAAATTGCAACCGTGATTATGATTCCGATTAGCGCGGAAGTCGCGCTGAGTTTCGCCCGAACGATAAACTGATCGTTTTCAACTTGCCGAACAAGATCCTCCGACTCCCGGGCGTTGGCGTTCCCGGTCTCCAACAGCATTCTCAGTCGCTGAGCAAACGGCATCGTCATCGCACGAGCGTGATAGCGAGGGCGACAATTTGACACTCCTCAAAGTTGTGATTCGGCAACGTTAAATTTATTGAAAACGTCGTGGCCTTTACATCTTCTGTTAAGTATTTTGTCATGAGGTACAACCGAAGATAAAGGAGTTACCGTGGTGAATGATCCTGGAGTGGCAACGACTCATATAAATCGCCTTAGCAATGAGTCCCTCGAAGGCAGCATCGCCGAACAGTTGTTCGCAAAAATTGTAACAGATGCGCAGGATTTCGAAGTAGCCTTCGCACTGCGATACCGGGCGTATTTCAATGCGGGTTATCTCAAAAACATCGACCATCATAGTTTTTCTGACATATACGATGATCGTCCATCAAGCAAAACAATCCTGATCTATCGCGGCGAACAAGCGGTGGGGTCGATCCGGGTCTGCGTGTTGGATCGCGCCAAGCCGGACGCGATCGATCTGCCCGCATCCAGGATGTTTCACGAAGAAATTGACAATCTCTTAACCGTGCCACCGCATTCTACGGCGCCTCGCAGGGCTGTCGAGATCACCCGCTTGGCGCGCGACCCGGAACGCCTGGATGATCGGCGCGTGCTATGGGCGATGTTTCGAATGGTTGGGTATCTGATCATCGCCAACAATGCGGACATCGTGTTCGTGGCTGTCACAAAAAATCACATGCCGCTCTACCGCCGAATGGGATATCAGATCGTCGCGGCGCCTAAAGCCTATCCTGGTTTGGATGTCGAAACCGGTCTGATGGCTTGTTTTCGCGATGATTTCACAAGCGTACAGCGGCAGGTTGCCATATTGGGCAGTGTGTCCCGATCGAGTTTGATCTATGCGGATTTCATTGGCGGCAACAAAGTACCCGTGTTTGAGGACGCCGTAACCGACGTCTCCAGCCGATTGATCAGCAACCGTACCGACGCGCGGGGCACTGAAACCGGTGTTCGAAAAATCGCCTGAGGGGCGCGCCCACGCATCAGGCGAATGTAACGAATCTATTCATCTAACAAAAATCGGGGAACCGCCAAGACTCAATTCCGACTGAACCCCGCCGGTTCAGTCAGATCGAAGGCTGTAGCTAGAAGGCAGAGAGACCGGTCTGCGCCCGCCCCAGAATAAGGGCATGCACATCGTGCGCGCCTTCATACGTATTCACGGTTTCAAGGTTCAACAGATGACGGATGACATGGTATTCATCGACGATCCCGTTGCCGCCGTGCATGTCGCGCGACAGGCGGGCGATGTCGAGTGCCTTGCCGCAATTGTTGCGCTTCAACAGCGAAATCATTTCTGGCGCCGCTTCGCCGGCATCAAGCAGGCGACCGAGGCGGAGTACGGCTTGCAGCCCGAGGGTGATTTCAGTCTGCATATCGGCCAGTTTTTTCTGAACCAATTGTGTGCCGGCGAGCGGACGGCCGAACATCTGACGATCCAGCGTGTACTGCCGGGCGGCATGCCAGCAAAACTCGGCGGCACCGAGCGCACCCCAGGCGATGCCATAGCGCGCGTTGTTGAGGCAGGAAAATGGTCCCCGCAGTCCCTTCACGCCGGGCAGCATATGATCGTCCGGCACGAACACGTCGGACAGCATGATCATGCCGGTAATCGAGGCACGGAGCGAAAACTTGCCCTCGATTTTCGGGGTCTCAAAGCCTTTGCTCGCACGATCAACCAGAAAGCCGCGGATAACGTCGGCATCGTCCTTGGCCCAGATCAGCGCCATGTCCGCGATCGGCGCGTTGCTGATCCAGGTTTTGGAGCCGTTCAGCAGATAGCCGCCGTCAACCTTCCGTGCGCGCGTCCGCATTGATCCGGGGTCCGACCCGGCGTCCGGCTCGGTCAGGCCGAAGCAGCCGACCCAGTCACCGCTACGCAGTTTGGGCAGGTATTTATCCTGCTGCGCCGGCGATCCGAAGGCGGCGATCGGGTACATCACCAATGAGGATTGCACGGAGAACACCGAGCGATAGCCGCTATCAACCCGTTCCAGTTCGCGCGCGATCAAACCGTAGGCGACGTAGGAGACATCGGCGCAACCGTGGCTGGCGAGCGTCGCGCCCAGAAACCCCATCGCGCCCATTTCGGAAACGATGGCACGATCGAAGGTTTCGGTGCGAAAGGCGTGCAGCACGCGGGGGAGCAGCTTCTCCTGGGCGTAATCATGGGCGGCGTCGCGGATGGCGCGCTCGTCCTCGCTCAATTGTGGTTCAAGGTGCAGCGGATCGGCCCAGTCGAAGGGGATGAATCCCCCTTTCTTCGGAGCGGTTGCGGGTCCGGGAGCGATCACCTTGAGCATTTCATTCACGCCGCAATCTCCGTGTCGTCGTTATGAGTGTCCTCCCCATCATGGAAGGCCGGTTCCGGCTCCGTTGTACGGCGGCGCCGAGTTATGTGCATGAAGGCGGGAACATCCTCGCCGAATCCGACCACGATGCTCCGATCCTCGACGATATCGCTGTCGCGGCGGGCAGGTCGCGGCGCGTCGCGCCGGGGTGCGGCACGAGGCGGGAGGCGGGATGATTTTCGATCGTCTCCTCGAGCGGCCTCGACCGGGGTTTCGCGGCGTGGCGGCGTGGTGATTTCGACCGCGGGCGCATCGGCGCGGGCCATTGATTTTGACCGCGCTGCGGGAGCGGATGTGCGGCCGCGGCTCCGACCCCGTTTTTCACTTACCGCCCATTCGACCGGATCAAGCCCCTCGACCGCGAGGGGTGGAATGGCATGGCCGGTCAATTTCTCGATCGCCTCAACCGCTAGACGGTCATCCGGCGTTGCGAGGGTGAGCGCACGGCCTTCAAGCCCGGCGCGGCCGGTGCGACCGATCCGATGGACGTAATCTTCCGCGTGATGCGGCACGTCGAAATTGAAGACATGCGATAGCCCACCGATGTCGATGCCGCGCGCCGCGACATCCGAACAGACGAGCAAACGGATCGTGCCGGCCTTGAACGCCTCCAGGGTTGCAAAGCGCGCCGATTGCGGCATGTCGCCATGTAGCATTCCGGTCGAAAAACCGTGCCTGGACAGGGATTTATAGAGGATATCGACGTCTCGCTTGCGGTTGCAGAACACTAGGGCATTCTGCACGTCCTCTGTGCGCACCAGGCGGCGCAGCGCCTCGCGCTTATCATGGGTGGCGACCAGAAACAGTCCTTCGGTAATGGTGGTTGCGACCGAGGCTGGTTTGGAGACGCTGATTTCCTTGGGATTCCAGAGAAACGCATCGGCGAGGCGCTTGATCTCCGGCGCCATGGTCGCTGAGAAAAACAGGGTTTGCCGCGGCTTCGGCAACATGGCGACGATCCGCTCGACATCTGGAATGAAGCCCATGTCCAACATGCGGTCGGCCTCGTCGATCACCAGCACCCGCACATCCGAGAGCAGCAGACCGCCACGCTCGAAAATATCGATCAGCCTTCCCGGCGTCGCGATCAGGACATCGACGCCGCGGGTCAGCACATCGCGCTGCTCGCCCATGCTCTCGCCGCCGATCAGCAGCGCGTGGGTGAGTTTGAGATGCTTGCCATACTGCACGAAATTTTCCGCGACCTGCAGGGCGAGTTCACGAGTCGGCTCCAGGATCAGCGAGCGGGGCATCCTGGCGCGGGCGCGTGAACCGGACAGAATATCGAGCATCGGCAGTGTGAAGCTGGCGGTCTTGCCGGTGCCGGTCTGCGCGCAGCCAAGTACATCACGCCCCATCAGTACCATCGGGATGGCCTGCTCCTGGATCGGTGTCGGCGTGGTGTAGCCTTTTTCGAGCAATGCCCGCAGCACTGGTTCGGACAGACCAAGAGCGGCGAAACCGGTCGCCTCGTTCAGCGCGTCCGGATCAGTCATGAACGCGGCGCCGATCGGCGCATCCGGCGTTGGGTTTTTCGAAGCGTCAGATGCTTCTGAAGCAGAGGCATCGAAATCCTGAGTTTCGGGCAAATTGTCGACCAGTTCGGAAAAGAGGGCGTTGACCGGGCTTAATGATACCGGATCAGACGTGAAAATTTTGGCGCGATTTCACGCACCTCACCGCGCCTGTATCCTTGGACTCGGCAAAAAAGTCAAGAGATCAGTGATGCCAGCGCCGTCTCGGCGCGCAGCACACCGCGCGCAAGGGCGGCGATGTCCACCTCGGTTTGCAACATGTGACGCTCGCCCAACGGCAGAGCGGTTCTGACCGGATAGCGGGGTGCCGGTGACAGGATCAATCGCCATTCCAGACCGAACATCCGCGCGCAGGCGGCAATCGTGGTGTCGCGCCAGCCATCGATGCCGAGCTCGAGCACCATCGTGCCGGGATCGCAGAACCCAAGCAGCGGCGCCTGAGCCGGATCATCGATGACGATGACGCGTGATGCCGCCAATGACGCCACGAGGTCGGTCAGGCCAAGTTGGTTCACGCCGAGGCGCATGGCGGCGACGTCGAGGACCGCGAAGCCACGGGCGCGCAGCCAGGCCAGCACACTGGCCTGATTGGCACGGGTGAACCGGGCTTCATCGGCCGGCGCCAGAATCGCGATGCGCGCGCTGACTTCGTAGGGTTCGACCATGAAGCGCAACGACTCGATCGCGGGACGGATCATGCGCGAGACGCCGCTGCCAACCGGCCGGGTCAGACAGAGCCGGGCAATCCGGGTCGGGGTGGCGATCGGGGTATAACGATCGAGCAGGTTCATCGCTGCCAGCGCATCGATCTGCGCCAGCGTGAGCGGGGCGCCGATCAGGCCGGGGACGCCGCCCGCGCGACATTGCAGTGAGGCGATCGATAGAGTCTCGCCAAGAAACCGGCCCAACGGTTCGTCGGCGCCCGCCGCCAGCGGTGCCAGTACGCCGGTGCCCGGATGAACGGCGATCGGTTCGGCGATATGCGATGGCATCACACCGTGGCGGAGCGCGCCCGCCGCATCGAGAATTGCAAAGGGGGTCGGAATTACCAGCGCGTCATCAAGCATGACGGTTTCCCACCCCGGCATCGGTACTGCCGGATTGGCCAGTGTGCGATCGGGACGATCGACCCCGAACCAGGTAACGTCATGGACCATGCCGCGCGGCACCATATCGGCGGCACCGGGCATCAGGTGGCAAAATACCTCGTGGTCGCTCATCGCGGCCCGAACACGGTGGCGAGGGCAGCGCGAAATGCGCCGGGATCGACGGTGAACTGGAATTCACGGGCAGTACCGATCTCCGCGGGCGCACCGGTCGCGAAAAAGACCTGCCACCTCAATCCAAACAAGTGGCATGACGCGCGGGTCCAACCATCGGAAAACCGATCCGGCTGAATTTCCAACACCCGCGTGCCCGGATCGCAGAAGCCCAGATTGGCGAGGCCCGCACCGGATTCGCCGATCACGCCAACAGCGGAGGCAAAAAGCCGCGCCTGCTCGGCCACGCTCATGGTGGCGGGGCGGACCAATTCAAATCCGAAATCAGCAGCGATTGCTTCGATTTCGCTGCGATTGTCCATGATCCGGCGATTGTCCGGCGTATCACGCGAGATCATCAGACGGCGTCCGCTGGTGCGCTCCGTGCCAAAGCGAAACCGAAGACGGTCGAACACGGTACGGATGAAACGGTTGGGATAGGAAACGGTGAACGAAACCATCGTGCTGGTGAGCAGCTTGCGAAACCGCGTCGGTGCTTCGAGCGCAATGTAGCCATCGAGCAGATCGAGAGCTTCGAGTATTTCCGCCTGCCAGGGCAGCAGCGTCCGCCCGGCAAGCACCGCGCCGGGGCCGAGGAGCAGCCGGTGATGCAGCGCCGCCGGCAGACCATCATAGAGGAAATGGCCATAATTATTGCCGCCAACACCACCGACCGGCAGGGCGATCATCGGCGAATAGTCAATGTTGCGGTTGGAATCGGCAAAGCGCCAGCCATCCTTGGCGGTGGTGAAATTTCCGTCGATCAGTGATAACTCGCCGTTCCACATGGCAAGATTGGCGATGGATGGCTCGAAAAATGCCTGTCGCGCGTTCAGCACGGCCATCGAATCCGGGGCAAGGATCGCCTCGTTGAGCAGAACGCTGGCGACATGCTGTAGCCGGTGGACCGGATCATCGCGCAAGGCGGCAATCGTGGGCTGGCCAGCGCCGAACACGGTGCGCCCAGCGACCAAACCGTGAGGTACGACATCGAGAAACCGATCCGGGGTGTGACGAAGCTGGCAATCGACCGCCTCGGGGTCGCGCACCGCCCGCCTGAGCGCGGCAAACCCAGACACGGCCGGAAGATCATCGCTGGAGAAGCGGCGAATCGGCGCGGAGGAGATCGGTGGTCCATCCATATTCGGTGCCGTGGGTTGCGTTCTGCCTGTGGTGAGCGCGGAATAACGCTACATCTGGGTTATGGTGAGACATGTCAACGTTGCAATCGAGGTCACAGACCTCTGGCCTCAAAGCATAAGATCGGCGATTTTAGCGTGATGACAGCAAATCATACGATCATCGGAATTCTGATCGGGATGGGTTTCCTCGCCGGCTCCGGCGCGAGAGCGGCGGCAGCACCCTCCGCCGCGACCGTACTCAGCCTGACGGTGATCGGGCGGGCGGATCACACACCCGACCAGCTTGTCGCCAGAATGTCGGTTCAGGATGACGCGCCGACCGCCGCTTCGGCTCAGGCGGCGGTGAACCGGACGATGGGACTGGCGCTGGCTCAGGCTGAGGCGATCAAGGGACTGCATGTCACCACCGGGAGCTATGATGTGGCTCCGACGGATCCGAAACACACAGCCTGGCATGCGCAGCAGACGATGATACTGCGCTACGCCGCCTCACCCAACACAGCGGCCACCGCGGCGGTGCGCCGCCTGATCGGCTCGTTCCAGGCGAGATCGATTGTGCTTGACGGTATCGCAGGGGGTCTCAGTTCCGCGGCCGCCCGTGACACACGTGAACGGGCGATCGCGGATGCGGTACGCCAATTGCGGGCCGAAGCCGCTGCCACCGCATCAGCCCTCGGCGATCGGGTCGGCGCGATCACCAGGATAACCCTCACCGGTCAGACCCCCTTCCACCCGCTGATGCTGGCCATGCGTTCGGCAGAAGTGGTGCTGCCTCAGACGCAACCGGGCGCGATAACCGAGCAGATCAGCCTGTTCGCGACAGTTGAGTTACATCCGGCACCGTCAGCCGGTTCGAAACGGTAAGCCGCTCGTGGGCATCGTCGTCGGCGCCGATAGCCGCCAGAATCGCCGTAGCACTGTCACTCCATGAGGGCGGACGGAATGCTCGCGCGATCTTGGCTTCGAGAGTGGCGACCCGTTCAGGTTCCAGGATGAAGCGGGTGATCACGCGATAGGCGTCGTTCAGGTCGTCGGGATCGAAATAAACACAGAACTCACCCCCTGCTTCAGGCACCGATGCCCGGCTCGAGGCGGCGACGGTCTTGCCAAACGAGAGGCTCTCGGTGACTGGTAGGCCCCACCCCTCGTAAAACGAGGGAAACACCGTGAACAGACAATGTTGATAGAGCGAGGCAAGATCCTCATCGCTCGGGCTTTCAACAATTTTCAACTTGCCGTCGAGGTTCGACGAGTTCTCAATCTGCATCATCAGATCATGGGTCAACCAGCCGATCTTGCCGGCGAAGACCAGATTGGGAATCGCCTCTGGCGGCAGCGTGTTCATCATGCGTCGCCACAGACGAAACATCAGGATGTGGTTCTTACGGGTCTCAATGGTCGAAACGAACAGAACGTAGGGCTGGGTCTGGATCGGCGGCCGCGGCGTGCGGTCGGGAAACGTCACACCGATCGGCACGATCTGCGGGGTCCGGATCGGGATCGACTCACGGTTGGCGAATGCGACGATATCGGAGGCTGTGGCCTGTGAAATCGTGAACAGCACATCGGCCAGACCAATGATCGGACCGAGCCAGGCAACGAATTGCCGCCGTAGCGCCATCACCGCCCATTCCGGCCAGTTCAGCGGGATCAGATCATAGATCATCACGGCGAAGCGGACACCGAACTGATCCTTCAGCCTCTGGATCATCGCCGGATAGTAGCCGCCGGGCCAGGACGCTCCGATCGACAGGATGACATCGCCGCGGGCCAGATCGACCGGCTTGCCGACAACGATACCGGGGGTGGTGGAACCGTTCTCAGTCTCGCCGGGCGGCAGCGTTGTGGCAGGTACCAGTGAACCGGTTCCACCGAGGCCGAGATAGCGACGCCCCCCCCTGACCGTGTCGTACAAGGCGCGACCAGCATGGCGCTGCGCGACCAAAGCGGTACGCGCCATGCTCAGACTGGCCCGAAGCGCCTGACCACTATTGCTTTGCGCCCGCACGAACGCGGCGATCGGAGCGCGCAGATCGGCCGGGAGCGTCTGGCCCCATCGCCGTAGCGACGACACGTTAGGCGACGGGTCCGTCATGGAAACCGCAGCCTGGGACTGATCGAGCCCACCCGGCGGCACCGCCTCGGCCGGCACGGCGGCGGGGTCGCTGATCATCGCCTGTGTGATGCGATGTTCGACATCGAGCCAGGAAACCTCCTCGAGGTCGCGACCGTTTGGCAGATGACGAACAAAACGTATCGGACACGCACCGGTCTTTTTGCGGTCTAACTCGCGATAGATTTCAAAACAGAGCCTCTGGATACCGCTCGGGCGGCTGGTGGCATAAAAATGGACCAATAGATCTTCAATATCGACCCAGACCGTCATGTCACCAACTTTACATTACTCAAAATACATCTCCGGAATATAACTGATCGACGATTTCATCGCTTCTTATCGGCCCCCTCTAGCCAGCTTCGCAGATTACGTCCAGAACGGCGCCGGATTTCAACTCTTTTTCTTGATATGGGATTTGTGGAGTCAAAATGAAGACAGCCTTGATCACCGGCATCACGGGCCAGGATGGCGCGTATCTGAGTGAATTTTTGTTGGGCAAGAACTATCGGGTGATCGGCCTGATGCGCCGCTCGGCCTCCTCTGATGTGATCGGTGAGCGTCTGCGCTGGCTCGGCGTGATCGACAAGGTCACCCTGGTGGAGGGCAACCTGACCGATCTGGGCAGCCTGATCCGCACGGTGCAGACCTATCAACCCGACGAGGTCTATCATCTGGCCGCGCAGAGCTTTGTCGCCACGTCGTGGCAACAACCGTCGCTGACCGGGCTGGTCACCGGTCTCGGCGCGGTCACGATGCTCGAAGCTGTGCGGATCGCCCGCCCGCAGGCACGGTTCTATCAGGCGTCGTCTTCGGAAATGTTCGGCAAGGTGCAGGCCATCCCGCAATCGGAGACCACGCCGTTTTATCCACGCAGCCCCTACGCGGCGGCGAAACTCTATGCTCACTGGATGACGGTGAACTATCGCGAGAGCTTCGGCATGCACGCCTCCTCGGGAATTCTGTTCAACCACGAGAGCCCGTTGCGCGGCATCGAATTTGTCACCCGCCGGATTACCGACGGAGTGGCACGGATCAAGCTCGGCCTCGCTGATCATCTGACGCTTGGCAATGTCGAGGCGAAGCGCGACTGGGGTCATGCCCGAGATTATGTACGTGCAATGTGGCTCATGCTGCAACAAAATGTAGCGGATGATTACGTCATTGCGACGGGTCGAACCATGCGGGTGGCCGATTTCGCCGCGCTGGCGTTCGCCGCCGCCGGTCTGTCGATGGATGATCACGTCCGCACCGATCAGGCGCTGATGCGCCCGGCCGAGGTCGAATTACTGCTCGGCGACCCGCGCAAGGCCGAGCGCGTCCTGGGCTGGAAGGCGAGCGTCACGCTCGAACAACTGGCCGCCGAAATGGTCGAGGCCGATCTGGCCCGTCTGTCGCGCTGAGGGGCTGACGTGACACCGCATCGTATTCTGATCACCGGCAGCAGCGGTTTCGTCGGCGGCTATCTGCGTGCCGAACTGGCCGCGATGTGGCCGGATGCCACCGTGATCGCCGGTGCTGCCGATGTCACCGATACCGCGGCGGTTCACCGCATGATCAAATCGGGCGCGCCTGATGTCGTGGTGCATCTGGCTGGCATCGCCTCGGTGCCAGCGGCGCGGCAGGAGCCCGATCGGGCCTTCGCGGTCAATCTCGGCGGCAGCATCGCGGTGGCGCGCGCGATCATCGAAACGTCGCCGCGCTGCCTGATGATCCATGTCGGCAGTGCTGAGGCCTACGGTGCAAGCTTCCGCAGCGGTATCGCGCTGGATGAAACCGCACCGCTGGCGCCGCTCAATATCTATGCCGCGACGAAGGCGGCGGCGGATCTGACCCTCGGAGCCATGGCGGGCGAATCAGGATTGCGTCTGGTGCGGTTCAGACCGTTCAACCACACCGGTCCGGGTCAATCCGGCGCCTTCGTCATCCCCGCATTTGCCGCTCAGATCGCCGCGATCATGGCACAGACCCAGCCGCCGGTGATCAAGGTCGGCAATCTGGAGGCGGCGCGGGATTTTCTCGATGTCCGCGACGTGGTGCGGGCTTACGCGCTGGCCATCGCCCATGCCGAAGCGCTGGCGTCGGATGCGGTGTTCAATCTGGCCTCCGGCACCCCACGCCGGATTGGCGATTTGCTTGAAACAATGATCGCAGCAGCCGGTCGGCCGATCGCCATCGAGATCGATCCTGCCCGGCTGCGCCCGGTCGATATTCCAATGGCGTTTGGCAATGCCGCCGCCGCGCGGCGCGATCTGGGATGGGAGCCGCAGATCGATCTCGCCACGACGCTGCGGGCGATGCTGCCCAATCGGAGCTGAAAACAACCACTGGCGGTCAAGTGTCTACGGCACCCGCGCCGACACCTGATCGAGCAGGATCGCCCAACGCTCGTGATCGCGCCAGGCACCGTCGATGAACAGGTAGTCCGGCGAATACCCCTCGCGGCAAAATCCGAGGCGTTGAACCAGCCGGATCGATCGCACGTTACCCGGCTGGATATTGGCCTCAACTCGATGCAAACCGACGATTTCACGCATATGGATCAGGCCGGCCCGCAAGCACAGGCTCATCAGACCCTGTCCGGCGCAGGCGACCATGCCGTAATAGCCAAGATAGCACGAGCGGAAATTAGCCAGAACGATCTCGCTAAAATTGAAAACACCGATAATCGTACCATCGTCGGTCAATCCGATCATCGAGACCGCGCGTCGGTGATCGACACCGGCGAACCATTGTTCGAACGCGGCACGATCGAGCGGTGGTTGCACCCAGGGGGCATGATAGTCGCGGCTGGCCCGGTTGGCCGCGATCAAGGCGTCGGCGTCGCTGGCCTCAAGCAATCGCAGCATCATAGCGGCAGCACGATTGTCACGCGGAGCCCGCCGAGTGGACTGTCATCGAGCCGGATATCGCCGCCGTGCGCCGCGATGATGTCGCGCGCAATGGCGAGGCCAAGGCCGGTGCCGCTGGCGCTGCCGCTCTCGAACGGACGAAACATCTGCTCACGCCGGTCGGGTGGAATCCCGGGACCGTCGTCATCGATCACCACGCGGACGCTGCTGGCACCGTCCGGAGCGGCGGCAAGGTTGATCCGCCCGGCATGACGCGCGGCATTATCGAGGAGATTAGCCAGCGCCCTGCGCATCGCCTCGGGGCGTAGCACAACGCTCGGCAGTGGCGAGAGCGCGAGAGCAACGGTTATACCGCCACGCGCGGCACGGGCGGCGACTTCCTCGATCAATAGCCCGAAATCGGTCGGCTGAGGGGCTTCGGCCCCCTCACCGCGGGCAAAGGCGAGATACAGCGCCACCAGACGTTCCATTTCATCGATGTCGCTGGTCATGCCTTCGATGTCAGCCGTCGTTTCCGGGAGCATCGCGATGGCAAGGCGCAACCGGGTCAGTGGTGTACGCAAATCATGCGACACCCCGGCCAGCATGGCGGTACGTTGGGCGAGGAAGCGGCGAACCCGGTCCTGCATCCGGTTGAAGGCGGTGCCGGCCCGGCGTACCTCGGTTGCGCCCTCGGGACGGATCGGGCCGGTATCGCGCCCCATGCCGAAGGCTTCGGCGGCCAGGGCAAGGCGTCGAATACCCCGCACCTGATTCCGCAAAAACAGAATCGCGAGGGTGAGCAGTATCAGCGTCGTCCCCCCGAGCCAGGCGAAAAAAATATAAAGCTCCCCGATATAGAGCCGCTTGCGCGGCACATCGATGGTCAGCACGCCGTCGGACACCTGGACATCGACCCGCACCATCCCCGGCGGGCCGTGCCAGACCAATGCGAAAGGACGCCCAAGTCCAGTGGCGAGCGCGTTCGCCAGATCGGTATCGACCGGACCGAACGCGTGCGGCAGACGATGAGGCCTCAGGGTACGGCCAGGATGGAAATGGAACGCGAATTCGAAGCGGTAGGCGGCATTGGCGAAGATCTGACGTCGCGCGTCGGGAAACACATCCGCCTGATCGAGCACGAAGGCGATTTCCCCGGCGACGCTGCCGGCAAGGCGGCGCGACAGGGTATCGAGGTGGCTGCCATAGAAAATCTGTAGCGCCACCCCTTCGAGCAGGATCAGCGGCAGCACCACGATCAGCAGGGTACGACCGAACAGGCTGCGCGGCAGAATTTTGCGGAGCGCGCGGTCCGGTTCGAGACCGCGGGGAACCAGTCTCATGGACCGGGTTTGAGGATATAACCCCGGCCGCGCACCGTTTGCAGGTAGCGTGGCTCGCGCGGATCGCTCTCGATCTTGCGGCGCAGACGGGTCACCTGAACATCAATCGCGCGTTCCCCCGCTTCGTCCATGTTCAGAATCTGGGCCAGCACCTCGCGCGAGAGGATTTCGTTCGCACGGGAAGCCAGCACGCCAAGCAGGCTTGCTTCACCGCCGGTCAGCCGGATCGGCCCCCGTTCGGTGATCAATTCGCCGCGGTCCGGATCGAAACTGGCCCGACCAAGCTGGACCGGTCCGGTATTCAGCGCGGGCGTGGTGGTCCGGCGTAGCATGGCGCGAATGCGGAGCAGCAATTCGCGCGGATCGAACGGCTTACCCAGGTAATCATCGGCTCCAGCCTCGAAGCCGGCGATACGATCCTCTGGCGCCCCGCGCGCCGTGAGCAGCAGGATCGGCAGGGTCGGCGCCCGATCGGCGCGCAGCGATTCGGTGAGAGCCAGCCCCGATTCCTCAGGCATCATGACATCGAGCACCAGCATGTCGGGATCGACGATCCGCAGTGTTTCGCGCGCGGCGGCGGCGCTGTCGGCGGTTGTGACACGAAAGCCGTTCTCGATCAGATACCGCGACATCAGTGCGCGCAGCCGCGCATCGTCATCGACAAGCAGGATATGTGCGGCGGTGCCGCTCACGACGTGGCCGCGATCATCGTTTCGATGCGCGGGCCGCCTCGGCGCGATCGAGCCAGGCGCGGGCATCATCCTTCATCATCCCGCGCAGCACCTTGCGAAACCCCTCGACGGCCGGCCCCCCGGCCTCGCGAAACGCCATCGTCAGGCGCTCATGCTGAGTTTCGAACAGACGGCGTTCCAGCGCGACTCCCTCCGGCGTGAGCGACAACAGCCGCTGCCGGCGGTCGGTGCGGCCAGGAGTTTGCTTCACATAACCCTCACGAATCAACGGTCCGAGCACCCGGGCGAGACTCTGCTTGGCGATCCCGAGAATATGCAGCAACTCGCCGACCGGCAGACCGGGATTGCGGCCGATGAAATGCAGGGTCCGGTGATGCGCGCGGCCGAACCCCATTTCGGCCAGCATCGCATCAGCAGTCGCGACCAAATCGCGATTGGCGAAAAAAATCATATCTTGCGCCAGACGGAGTTCGTCCTCGCGAAGGAATAGCAGGCCGGCGGTCTGACCGGTTTGAGCGGATTTTTCATGCATGACGCACTCATTATTACTGGTATAGGAGGTATGTGATAAGACAGTGTTTATACCCGATTGCACAAAATGCCCATGGCAAACCGGATTTTGTCTGGGCAGACCCGAGACTCGCCCCTTGGCCACCGACCGCCGACAATCTAAAGGTGGTGATATGAACTACGGCCGCATCGATCCGCGGCCCGATCGAGAGGGGACGCGACCATGAGCCTGATTCCATTCGACGACCGCGACGGCATGATCTGGTGGGACGGCGCCTTGCGTCCGTGGCGCGAGGCCAATTTGCACGTTCTCTCGCACGGGCTGCACTATGCCTCGGCCGTTTTTGAAGGCGAACGCGCCTATGCCGGCAATATCTTCCGCTTGCGCGACCACACCAACCGGCTGATCCAGTCAGGCAAAATACTTGGGTTTGATATCCCTTATACCGCCGCCGAAATCGATGCCGCATGTAATGAGGTGCTGGCCGCCAATGGCTTCACCGATGCTTACATACGCCCGATCGCCTGGCGCGGCTCGGAACAACTCTCGGTCTCGGCGCAGCAGACCCGGATTCATCTTGCGATTGCCGCCTGGGCCTGGCCCAATCTGTTCGGTTCGGACCGGATGAAGGGTATTACCCTCGGCATGGCGCAATGGCGTCGGCCCGATCCACGCAGCGCCCCCACCGCCTCGAAGGCTGCCGGCCTTTATATGATCGGCACCCTGTCAAAGCACGCGGCCGAGGCCGAGGGGTTCAATGACGCGCTGATGTTAACGCTGGATGGAAACGTCGCTGAAGCGACCGGGGCGAATATTTTCTTCGCGATCGATGGTGCGCTGCACACGCCGACGCCGGACAGTTTCCTCGATGGCATCACCCGGCGCACGGTGATGGCGCTTGCGCGCGCCCGCCAGATCCCCGTTGTTGAGCGCCATATCAAACCCGAGGAAATGGCGCAGGCGAGCGAAGTGTTTCTCGCCGGCACCGCTGCCGAGGTTACACCGGTCCGCCAGATCGGCGATCTCCATTTCAACCCCGGCCGCATTACCCAGGTGCTGATTGGCGATTACGATGCCCTTGTGCGGATGTCGCCCGACGAGGTTGCCAGGCGCGCCGCATGAGCCATCCGCACTGACCACAACGTGACGGTTCCGCATTTCACCGACCACGCTGCCAATGAGCGGACGTTTCTGGCCTGGGTCCGCACCGCCATCGCCGTGATGGCGTTTGGTTTCCTGGTCGAACGTTTCGATATTTTTCTCAAAATCGCCGGTAAGTCGCTCGGCAAAACCGTAACAATGTCAGGTCAGGTCGCCGGCAGCTTGGTCGGGCTGGCGCTGATCGTCGCCGGCGCTCTAATGGTCATGGCCGCGATGCTGCGGTTCGTGCGTAACCGTGCCGACATCGCCGACGATCAAACCCACGGCGCCACCAGCGACCGGCTCGACTTGGTCCTGGCCGGGCTGATCGTGGTGCTTGGCGTCGCACTTGCGATCTATCTCGGCCTGACCATGCTGCACGGCGCGAAACAGGGGTGAGCCGCGTGCGACCGGCAGCGTTGCGCGGATCGCTCATTCTCCCGGCAGCACCAAGGCCGTAAATCCCCTCAATGTCCACTGCTCCGATCGCCCTGGTGCCGCCCGCCACAATATCGCCGCCGACCACCCGTCACCTCGCGCTACTGCTTGGGTTTCTGATCGCGATCGGTCCGGTCTCGGTCGATATGTATCTGCCGGCTTTCCCGACCATCGCGAGGGATTTTCATGATCCCGCGGCACCTGGATTGACTCTCGCGGCCTATTTCGCTGGTTTGGCCATCGGGCAGATGACCCAGGGGCCGTTCTCCGACCGAACCGGTCGACGGTTACCCATCCTGATCGGTCTGACCATATACACCCTTGCCTCGCTCGGATGCGCCCTGGCTTGGAGTACCGATTCGCTCATCGGCTTCCGTCTGCTTGCGGCATTCGGCGGCTCCGCTTCCGTGGTGGTGCCCCGCGCAATGGTGCGTGACGTGGCAGACGGACCGGCCGCGGCAATGCTATTTTCCAAGCTGATGCTTGTGATGGGCGTCGCCCCGATCATCGCGCCAATTCTGGGCAGCGCAATCGTGTCGGTCGGCTCCTGGCGCTGGATTTTCGTCCTCGCGGCGGCTTATGGCGTCATCGCCCTGGCGTTGGTCTGGTTCAAACTGCCCGACACGCTGGCAGCCGGTCGACGCAGCATGGTCGGATTTCGCTCGATTCTGGTCCGCTATGGCCATATCGCCAGTGATCGGGGATTTCTGACCAATGCTCTGACCGGCACATTCGCGATCGGGGCCTTGTTCGCCTATCTCACAGGGACGCCCGGCGTTTTCATCGGTGAGTTTCACTGGCAACCGCTCAGCTATGCTGCCCTGTTCGGCATGAATGCGGCTCTCTATATCGGTTTCAATCAATGGAACCCCCATCTGGTGGCCCGGTTCGGGCTGCGGCCGGTGGTCACGACGGCGATTGCGCTGTTGCTCATTGGCACGCTGGCACTGACCATCGGCGCCATGAGCAATGCCGGTCCGATCGCGATCATCGGCGCGCTCCTGATCTGCCAGGCGAGTTACGGCTTCGCGCTGCCGAGCACCATGGTTGCGGCATTGTCGCGCCATCAGGCCCATGCTGGGTCGGCCTCGGCGTTGATGGGGACTTGGCAGTATCTGGGGGGCGCAATCGCTGGGTCGCTGGTCGGTGGTTTTGCCGACGGAACCGCGCGGCCAATGGCGCTCACCATGCTCGGCTGTGCCGTGCTGGCCTTGGGGACTGGCGCATTCCGGCCGCAAAACCTGCTCTGAAAATGCTATAGGATCATCATCATGACCAGTATCATCGGGATTCCCGCCTGCACCAAGATGATTGCCAACCACCACCAGCATGCCACGCCGGCGCGCTACGGCGAGGCGCTGATTCGCGCTGCCGACGCAGTGCCGCTACTGATCCCGCCCGAAGGCGAACGGATGCTGGCCGTGCTCGACCGGCTGGACGGCCTACTCGTCAACGGCAGTCCGAGCAACGTAATGCCGACCCGCTATGGCGTGGCAGGTGATGAAACACCCGACGCGCACGACCCCGACCGCGACGCCACCACTCTGCCGCTGATCCGGGCTGCGATCGCGCGCGGCATGCCGGTGCTGGGAATCTGCCGCGGTCTGCAGGAGCTGAATGTTGCGTTCGGTGGCACACTGCACCAGCAGGTCCATACACTGGCCGGGCGATTGGATCATCGCGGCGGCATCGGCACCAGGGCCGAGCAATATGCGGTGCGCCACATTGTTACCCTCAGCGGCAGTCTCGCACGGATCTGCGGTGCTGAAAGCATCATGGTGAATTCGCTGCATGGCCAGGCGATCGATCGATTGGCTCCGGGTCTGGCGGTCGAGGCGGTGGCGCCCGATGGCACGATCGAGGCGGTGCGCGTCGAAGCCGCCCGCAATTTCGCCCTGGCGGTGCAGTGGCATCCGGAGTGGGATGTACTCGGCGCGCCGGATCGACAGCGCCTGTTTGCCGCGTTCGGCGCGGCCTGCACCGCTTATCGGAACCGGGAAGCCCAGGCGGCCTGACTTTTGCCGTGAGCCGGTCTATATAGGCCTTATCATATCCCAGGAGCCTCGATCATGGACATCCAGACCATCGACAACCAATATTCCCAATTGCAATCCCAGTCGCAGCAGACCGTCGAATCGCTCAAGGGTCTGGCCACCAAGCTACAGGCGGCATCGCAATCGGGTAATCAGGACGCGCGCGAATGGATGCTCGACCTGAAAGAGATCGCTTTGGCGATGCAAGCCGAACAAAATCAGGTCGCCGCTCTTCTGCAAGCTCTGCATGGCTTCGTCGCCAATCAGTCCCAGCAGATGAGTTCGGTGCCGCAAACCCAACAACAGGGTCAACAACCCTGGGGCGCACCGCAGCAGCAAGGCTATCCCCCTCAAGGTTATCCTCAACAGGGCTATCCTCAGCAGGGCTACCCGCCGCCGCCGCAGGGCGGCATCCTTGGTGGGTTTCTGAACTCTGGCTTTGGCCGCGCAATCACCATGGGAGCTGGTTTCGGCATCGGCGACAGCATCATCAACGATATCTTCTGACCGAACCCGATGAACTGGCTCACTGAATTCGTTCGCCCGCGCGTCCGCACGTTGCTTGGGCGCAAAGAGGCTCCGGATAATCTCTGGCACCAATGTCCCTCGTGCCAACAGATGATCTTTCACCGCGAACTCGAGGCTGCCCAGAAGGTCTGCCCGCATTGTGGCCACCACATGCGCGCCACCGCGGCCGAACGCTTGAGCTGGACCTTCGATGACGGGGCGTTCACGCGAATTGAGTTGCCGAAAGTGCCGGCCGATCCGCTCAAATTCCAGGACAAGAAACGCTATTCCGATCGTCTGTCCGAGTCCCGCAAGAAAACCGGGATGGATGATGCCGTACTGGTCGCGCATGGCAGCATCGGCGGGCATAAGGCCGTCGTCGCGGCGATGGATTTCCGCTTCATGGCTGGCTCGATGGGGGCTGCGACCGGCGAGGCTCTGGTCGCCGCCGCACGGCTTGCCGTGCTGCAACGGGCGGCGCTGATCATCTTCACCGCGTCGGGCGGCGCACGAATGCAAGAAGGCCCGATCAGCCTGATGCAGATGCCGCGTAGCATCATTGCGGTTCAGATGGTCCGTGAAGCCGGGCTGCCCTATATCGTTGTATTGACCGACCCTACGACGGGCGGCGTTTCCGCTTCCTTCGCCATGCTCGGTGATATCCAGATCGCGGAACCCAATGCCTTGATCGGTTTCGCCGGCGCTCGGGTGATCGAGGAGACCATCCGCGAAAAATTGCCGCCCGGCTTTCAGCGGGCGGAATATCTACTCGAACACGGCATGATCGACATGGTCACCCCGCGCGGCGAACTCGCCGCAACCCTCGGCCGTTTGCTCGGTCTTTTGAACGTGCGACGGGCGGAGCCGCTGGCGGCGTGAGCCTGATGCGCTCGCGAATCGATCACCGGATTGAGCGTCTACATACGCTCTATCCGCGATTGATCGACCTGCGGCTCGAACGGCTGGAGCGACTTCTTGCCGCTCTCGGCCATCCCGAACGTCAGTTGCCGCCGACCATCCACGTCGCCGGCACCAACGGCAAGGGCAGCACCTGCGCCTTCCTCCGTGCTATCGCCGAGGCCGCCGGGTTACGCGCCCATGTCTATATCTCGCCGCATCTGGTGCGCTTCAACGAGCGCATCCGCCTCGCCGGCAATCTGGTGACGGATGAAGCGCTCGATGATGCATTGGCCGAGATCGAACGCGTCAACGACGCGGCTCCGATTACCGTGTTCGAGGCCATCACCGCGGCGGCATTCGTGCTGTTCGCCCGCAACCCTGCCGATCTTGCGATCATCGAAGTTGGGTTGGGCGGCAAATTCGATGCCACCAATGTCATCCCTCCCCCGCTGGTCGCCGCGATCACGGCCATCTCGCTCGATCATCGTGAATTCTTCGGCGACACCGAAGCCCTGATCGCGCTCGAAAAATCGGGAATCATCAAACCTGGATCGCGCGTGATCACCGGCCAGCAACCACCTGACGTGCTCGACGTGATCACAGCGACCGCGCAGGTCCACGCGGTGCCCCTTTTGGCGCGCGGGCGTGACTGGCAGGTCAACCCAACGACCGATGGATTCCTCTTCCGCGATGCGTCCGTCGCCTTGTCCTTGCCGCCCCCCGCCCTGCACGGCGCACACCAGATGGATAACGCCGGCATCGCTATCGCCGCCCTTCGCAGCAGTGGCCTGATCGTCCCCGATCACGCCTATGCCCAGGGTATGCGTGACGTCGAATGGCCGGCGCGGATGCAGCAGATCGGCGCACCCCTCGCCAATCTGCTGCCCGTCGGTTCCAGCCTGTGGCTCGATGGTGCTCATAATCCAGGTGGCGCCACCGCGATCGCCGATGCCCTGCAAGCGTTCGACGGCCCGACCCATCTGGTGGTCGGTATGAAGCAAGCTAAGGATTGCGCTGAATTCCTGCGCATCGTCGCCCCTTTCGCCGCCAGTATCCAAGCCGTGGCCGAGCCTGACCAGCATCTGGCACTCCCGGTCGAACAAATCGTCGTCGCCTCGGGAGGCATTGCCCGCCCGGGCCCCACGGTCGACGCCGCCTTGCGTCATCTGGCGATCGATGATGAGCCGAAACGCGTATTGATCTGCGGCTCGCTCTACCTCGCCGGCGTGATCCTGGCACGATTGGATCGATCAGGTACCGCACCCCTCTGACCTCTGGCGCTCGATATATATTTTTGGCTATAACGGGAGGAATGACAATGACCGCGACCACCATGAAAGCCTGGGCCGTCGTCGCGAATGGTGCCCCGCTTGCCGAAATCGACCTGCCGATGCCCGAACCGCAGGGCAGTGAAATCCTGCTCGAAGTCACCCATTGCGGCGTCTGCCACTCTGATCTGCATCTCTGGGACGGGTATTACGACCTCGGCAGCGCCGGGCGGTTCGACATCATTCAGCGTGGCATCGCGCTGCCCTTGGCACTCGGTCATGAAATCGTCGGCCGGGTCGTAAAACTGGGGCCGGAGGCATCGGGTGTCACGCCCGGCGACATCCGCATCGTCTATCCCTGGATCGGTTGCGGCACCTGCGCGCGCTGCATGGCCGGCGAAGATAATCTCTGCACCAAGCAGCGCTCGCTGGGTATCTACCAGCACGGCGGTTTTGCCACCCATGTGATCGCCGCGCATGCCCGCCATCTGATCGACCCCGGCGATATCGATCCGGCGCTGGCCGCTACCTATGCCTGTTCGGGCATTACGGTATTCGCCGCGATCCGCAAGGTGATGCCTCTGCCGCCGGACGCGCCGATCGTGCTGATCGGCGCCGGCGGCCTGGGCCTGTCTGCGATCGCGGTGCTCCGGGCACTGGGTCATCGGGCGATCGTCAGCGTCGATACCAGCGCCGCCAAACGCGCCACGGCGGCTTCAGCGGGAGCCACCGCCACAGTTGATGGTCTGGCAGAGCGGCTCGATAAAGCCATCATCGCCGCCTGCGGTGGTCAGCCGATCGCCATCATTGATCTGGTCAACGGCTCCGGCACCGCGAGGGCTGCCCACGCCGCGTTGGCCAAAGGCGGCAAATTGGTCATGGTCGGGCTGTTCGGCGGTGAGTTAACCCTGCCCCTGCCGTTCATGCCGATGCGCGCACTAACCATCCAGGGCAGTTTCGTCGGCACACCCGGCGATCTGCAGGATCTGGTCGACCTCGCGCAAGGTGGTGGCCTGCCGGCGCTGCCAATCGAAACCATGCCCCAGCGCGACGCCAACGCCGCGCTAAATCGACTGAAGGATGGCACCGTCACGGGTAGACTCGTGCTCGTCGCCGTGCCGTCTTGATCGACAAACTCGGCTACCTGCTCGCGCTGGCGCGCGAAAAGCATTTCGGCCGGGCGGCGGAAACCTGCGGCGTCACCCAGCCGACGTTTTCCGCCGGCATCCGCGTACTCGAGGAAACCCTCGGCATGCCGCTGGTCGAGCGATCCTCACGGTTCCAGGGCTTCACCCCCGAAGGCGAACGGGTGCTTGACTGGGCGCGCCGCATTGTCGGCGACATGCAGGCGATGCGAGCGGATATCGTTGCGCTCAAGCGCGGCCTGTCCGGCCTGCTCAGGATCGCTGCGATCCCGACCGCGCTTGCAACGATCGCGGAGCTCACCACCCCGTTTCGCGCGCAGCATCCGGCAGTGCGCTTCTCGATCCAGTCCTGCACCTCCAATGAGGTGCTGCGGCGGTTGAACAATTTCGAGGTCGATGCCGGTGTGACCTATCTCGACAACGAACCGATCGGTCGCAATCGGGTGGTGCCCCTTTATCAGGAACGCTACCGGCTGCTCACTGCCGCCGACGCCCCTCTCGGTCAGCACGAAAAAGTGACTTGGGCCGAGCTTGGCCAAATCCCCCTATGTCTGCTGACTCCTGACATGCAGAACCGCCGCATCCTCGATCGGCTGTTGCATAATGCCGGCGTCGATCTGCTGCCGACGCTCGAGAGCAACTCAATTGTAGTGCTGGTCAGCCATGTTCAAACCGGCCGATGGGCCTGCGTTCTGCCGGAAAAACTGGCACAGATTTTCGGCCTGACTGCCCGACTGCGCGCGATCCCGATCGTCGCACCGGAGGAAGTCTACACCGTCGGCCTCGTGCTCCCCGACCGTGAGCCGATGCTGCCCCTGGTCGCTGCACTGGTCCAGATCGCCACTCAGCACGCCAGCATCCTGGCTGATACCGTTTGATAGACAGTCTCTATCAAACGATCCAGTAATCAGCTTGTTTCCTTTTGTGAATTGCGGATATTATTCATCCAATCTTAAATCGCTTTGACGTATCTTACCCTGGTCCCCAACGAGATCGGGGCTGACGGATCGGGAATGAAACATCCATGACCACACGGCGACCATCGGCCTGGGATAGCACGACAGCGCGCGCAATTATCGAATCGTACGCCGGACGGGAGGGATCGATGCTACCGATTCTGCATTCATTGCAGGCGGAATTCGGGTTCGTCCCGCGCGAGGCGGAACCGCTGATCGCTGACTCACTCAATCTCAGCCGTGCCGAGGTTCATGGTGTAATCAGTTTCTATCACGATTTCCGCCGCAACCCCGCCGGTCGCCACATTCTAAAACTATGCCGCGCCGAGGCCTGTCAGGCGATGGGGTCGGAAGCGACCGCACAGCAAGTGCTCGACGCGCTAGGTCTCGATTGGGGTGAAACCACTCCGGATGGCCGGATCACGGTGGAGCCAATCTATTGTCTCGGTCTGTGCGCCACTGCACCGAGCGCCCTGTTCGACGGCGAACCAATTGGCCGGATCAACGCCTCCTTGATCCACCATCTGGTGCAGGAGGTGGCCTGATGAAAATTTTTATCCCCCAGGACATGGCCGCCGTTGCTCTCAGCGCCGATCGGGTTGCCATTGCCATTGAGGCTGAGGCGCGGTCGCGCAACATTCCCGTCACCATCGTGCGCAACGGTTCGCGCGGAATGTTCTGGCTCGAACCATTGGTCGAAGTCGCGACCGCGTCCGGGCGAATCGGCTACGGTCGGGTCTCTGTCGGCGACGTTCCTGCCCTGTTTGAGGCACGATTCTTCGAAGGGGCGCCACACCCTTGCTGCGTCGGCCACATCGAGGCGATTCCGTTCTTTGCTAAACAGACCCGCTTTACCTTCCTCCGCGCCGGCGTGATCGACCCATTATCCCTCGATGACTACCGCCATCACGGCGGCTATCGCGGGCTCGACGCAGCCCTTACCCTCGGCCCGGCCGCGATCATCGCCGCGGTCAAGGCCTCCGGTCTGCGGGGCCGCGGTGGTGCCGGCTTCCCCACCGGCATCAAATGGGAGACCGTCGCGCGCACCGCTGCCGAGCGAAAATTCATCGTCTGCAATGCCGATGAGGGCGATTCCGGCACTTTTGCCGATCGTTTGATCATGGAGGCCGATCCCTTCGTGCTGATCGAGGGCATGACGATCGCGGGCATCGGCGTTGGCGCCACCAGAGGCTACATTTACATCCGGTCCGAATATCCCTTCGCGATCCGCATGATGGAACGAGCCATCGGAATCGCAAAACGTGCCGGACTACTCGGAGCCGCAATCGCCGGCAGCAGCCACGAGTTCCACCTCGAAGTCCGCGTCGGCGCTGGCGCTTATGTCTGCGGCGAGGAAACCGCGCTGCTCGAAAGTATCGAGGGCAAACGCGGCCAAGTCAGGGCGAAACCACCCCTACCCGCGATCAAGGGGTTATTCGGCCAACCGACCATCATCAACAACACGATCAGCCTCGCCAGCATCCCCTTCATCCTCGCCGAAGGAGCGCAGCGCTACGCCGAGATCGGCTACGGTCGCTCGCGCGGCACCATGCCGGTGCAGCTCGCCGGCAATATCCGCCATGGCGGGTTGTTCGAATGCGCCTTCGGCATCACCCTCGGCGAATTGATCGAGGATGTCGGCGGCGGCACCGCCTCTGGCCGCCCGGTCCGCGCGGTCCAGGCCGGCGGCCCGCTCGGCGCCTATTTCCCCCCCTCGCTGTTCGACACCCCCTACGACTACGAAGCCTTCGCCAAGCGCGACGGCCTGATCGGCCACGGCGGCCTCGTCCTGTTCGACGATACCGCCGACATGGCCAAAATGGCCCGGTTCGCCATGGCATTCTGCGCCCACGAATCCTGCGGCAAATGCACCCCCTGCCGGATCGGCGCGGTCCGCGGCGTCGAAACCTTCGATAAGATCGCCGCCGGCATCGAACCCGAGAAAAACCTCGCCCTGGTGCGCGACCTTTGCGAGACCATGAAGCTCGGCTCGCTCTGCGCCCTCGGCGGCTTCACCCCCTACCCGGTGCTCAGCGCGCTGAACCATTTCCCCGAGGATTTCGCGGCGAAACCACTCCCTCTGGCCGCCGAATAAAGGAACACACCCATGGGTCTCGTTCACGAAATCGACTACGGCACCAAACCCTCCCAGTCCGAAAAACTGGTCGCCCTCATCATCGACGGCGTCGCCGTCAGCGTGCCCGAAGGCACCTCGGTGATGCGTGCCGCGATGGACATCGGCACCAAAATCCCCAAACTCTGCGCGACCGACATGCTGGACAGTTTCGGCTCCTGCCGCCTCTGCCTGGTCGAAATCGAAGGCCGCGCCGGCACCCCCGCCTCCTGCACCACCCCGGTCGCCGAGGGCATGGTGGTCCACACCCAAAACGAGCGCCTCGGCAAAATCCGCCGCGGCGTCATGGAACTCTACATCTCGGACCACCCGCTCGACTGCCTGACCTGCTCGGCCAACGGCGATTGCGAATTACAGGCCATGGCCGGCGCGGTCGGCCTGCGCGATGTCCGCTACGGCTATGCCGGCGACAATCACCTCGACTCCGCCAAGGACGTCTCCAACCCCTATTTCCAGTTCGACCCCGCCAAATGCATCGTCTGCTCGCGCTGCGTGCGCGCGTGCGAGGAAGTCCAAGGCACTTTCGCCCTCACCATCGCCGGCCGCGGTTTCGACTCCAAGGTCTCGCCGGGCATGGAGGAAAGCTTCTTCGACTCCGAATGCGTCTCCTGCGGCGCCTGCGTCCAGGCCTGCCCGACCGCGACGCTGATGGAAAAATCCGTCATCGACATCGGCCAGCCCGAACATTCCAAAGTCACCACCTGCGCCTATTGCGGCGTCGGCTGCTCGTTCAAGGTCGAAATGCGCGGCGAACAAATCGTCCGCATGGTCCCCTACAAGGACGGCAAGGCCAACCACGGCCATTCCTGCGTCAAGGGCCGCTTCGCCTGGGGCTACGCCACCCACCGCGACCGCATCACAAAGCCCATGATCCGCGCCCACATCAACGACCCCTGGCGCGAGGTCTCGTGGGACGAAGCGATCGCCCACACCGCCTCCGAATTCAAGCGCATCCAGGCGAACTATGGCAAAAACGCCGTCGGCGCCATCACCTCCTCGCGCTGCACCAACGAGGAAACCTACCTGGTGCAGAAACTCGTCCGCGCCGTCTTCGGCAACAACAACACCGACACCTGTGCCCGCGTCTGCCACTCCCCCACCGGCTACGGCCTCAGCCAGACCTTCGGCACCTCCGCCGGCACCCAGGATTTCGACAGCGTCGAACACGCCGATGTCATGCTCCTGATCGGCGCGAACCCGACCGATGGCCATCCGGTGTTCGCCTCGCGCATGAAAAAACGCCTCCGCGACGGCGCCAAACTCATCGTGATCGACCCGCGCCAAATCGATCTGGTGCGCACCCCGCATGTCGAGGCCGCGATCCATCTGCAAATCCGCCCCGGCACCAACGTCGCCATCCTCACCGCACTCGCCCACGTCATCGTCACCGAAAACCTGGTCGATACCGATTACGTCCGCGAGCGCTGCGAGGCGGATGCCTTCGCCCATTGGGCCGAATTCGCAGCCCAGGACGCCAACAGCCCCGAAGCGACCGCCGCGATCACCGGCGCCGACCCGCACGCCGTCCGCGAAGCCGCCCGCCTCTACGCCACCGGCGGCAACGCCGCGATCTACT
>NZ_JBMFGY010000006.1:0-4553 GCF_049977125.1 Acidiphilium sp.
GACCGGCTCACCTTCGTTTGGGTGGGCCGGATAAGGTTTGGGCCAGGGACTGCCGTCCCTGGCCCTTTTTTTTACGCGATGGTGGTGGGGTGGCTCAGTCCGCCGCGAGCGCCATCTGGCGGCGGGCGATGTCGCTGCTGACGTAGGATTCCATGGCCTCGCCGATGGCTTCGGCGTGGTGGGCGAAGACGTGGTCGGCGCCGATCATGACGCGGTAGTCGACGGAGACGCCTTTCTGGGTGTTGAGCTTGTCGACCAGTTTGCGGACGGAGGCTTCGGGGACCAGCTCATCGGCGTCGCCATGGATCATCAGCCCGCCACAGGGGCAGGGGGCGAGGAAGCCGAAATCGTAATGCGCGGCGGGGGTGCCGACGCTGATCCAGCCGGAAACCTCGGGTCTGCGCATCAGTAATTGCATGCCGACGAAGGCGCCGAAGGAATAGCCGGCGATCCACAACCCCTGGTGGCCGGGGTTGAGCGCCTGCATCCAGTCGAGGGCGGCGGCGGCGTCGTTGATTTCGCCCATGCCGCCGTCGTAGCTGCCCTGGCTGCGGCCGACGCCACGGAAATTGAAGCGCATCACCGAGAAACCGAGGCGCTGGAACACCTGATACATCGTGTAGGTGATGCGGTTGTTCATGGTGCCGCCGTGCAGCGGGTGCGGATGCAGCACGAGGGCGAGCGGGGCGCCGCGTTCCTTCGCGTGGTGGTAGCGTCCTTCGAGGCGGCCGTCCGGGCCGGCGAATGTTACTTCGGGCATCGTTCTATCAGTTCTTTCATAGCCGTTTGAGCGGAAGCGCACGCTGCCGCACTGGGTTTCGTCCTGGCGGCCCGCTGAAACGAGATGCCGGCGTTGCCCCCGGCACCGGTCAAGGGTTGCGGGGAGCGTCATGCCGGGGCGAAGCTCAGATCAGGCGGGCCAGGTTTTCATGAATAAGTCCTGCCTATGTAGTCATTGGTTTCGCATTATTGAACGTCCTGGTCTGCATACCTACTCTCCCCATCGTGGACGGTCTGTTTCAGCGGCACGGTGGACGGGATACCCCTCACCGGGACCGTGGCCGGGGTGGTTGTGGTTCCCGGGAAAACTCTCGTATCGTTGCTTTGCCAAAGTTTGTCTTGCCAATGTTTGTTCAGCCAGTGTTTGTTTTATCAGGGTTTGTTTTATCGGTGTTTGTTTTGTCCATCCCGGCTTTGTCATCGTCGTCGTATCATCGTCGCTTCGTATAGGGTGAGAGAAGTGGTTATACCGGATACTCCTGTGTTTTCCTACGGAAATGTCGCGTGAGCCGGATGTTTTTACGGGAAACCGTGCGGGCCTATCGCCAGCGTGATCCGGCGGCGCGGTCGGATCTGGAGGTGCTGCTGTGCTATCCGGGTTTGCACGCGATCGTTCTGCACCGGCTGGCGCATCGGTTGTGGCGGGGGCGGGCGTATCTGCTGGGGCGACTCGTCTCGCATTTCAGTCGATTTGTCACGGGAATCGAGATCCATCCCGGGGCGACGATCGGGCGGCGGTGCATCATCGACCATGGCATGGGGGTGGTGATCGGCGAGACCGCGGAGCTGGGCGATGATGTGTATCTCTATCATCAGGTCACGCTGGGCGGCACGTCGAGCGATCATGGCAAGCGGCATCCGACTCTGGGCAATGGCGTGATCATCGGCGCCGGTGCCAAGATTCTGGGCCATATCCTGATCGGGGACAATGCGCGGGTCGGCGCCAATGCCGTTGTGGTCGCCGAAGTGCCAGCCAATACCACGGTGGTCGGGATTCCGGCCCGGCCGGTCGAGCGCGGTACCATGGTGCGGCCGGCGAAGCCGCATTTCGACCCTTATGGCACGCCGTCCGACCCTTGCCTCGATCCGTTGCTACATGAGATCGATCTGCTGCGCTCGGAGATGAACGATCTGGAGCGGCGGATCGCCCGCGTCGCGACCGCCGCGGCTCCGCCGGCGCCGGCACGGGAGGCGAATGTTGACCAGTCCATCGAGCGACGCTGAGCCGCTCTATCTGGATGCGAACGCCACCGAACCGCTGCGTCCGCAGGCGCGGGCGGCGCTGATCGCGGCGCTGGATCTGACCGGCAATCCGGCTTCGGTCCATGCCGACGGGCGCGCGGCGCGGCGATGCCTGGAGGCGGCGCGCGATGTTGTTGCGGCGCATTGCGGCGCGCGGGCGCAGGATTTGGTGTTCTGTTCGGGCGCGACCGAGGCGAACGCGCTGGCAATACACGGGTTCGGCGCCGGACGAGCGGTGCTGATCGGCGCGACCGAGCATGACGCGGTGCGCGCCGCCGCCCCCGAGGCGCTGAAAATCCCGGTCGATGCGCTGGGGCTGGTGGATCTTGCGTGGCTCGATGCCGCGCTGGCGGCGCGGCCGGACGCGCTGGTGTGCGTGATGGCCGCCAATAATGAAACCGGGGTGATCGCCCCGATCGAGGCGGTGGGGCGGATCTGTGCGGCGCGCGGGGCGATGCTGCATGTCGATGCGGTGCAGGCGGCCGGGCGGGTTGCGGGGGATTATCTGGCCTGCGGCGCCGCCAGCGTCGCGCTGTCGGCGCATAAGCTGGGAGGGCCGAAGGGCGTGGGCGCGCTTGCGATGACGCCGCTCGCCGCGGCGCGGCTGGTCGGGTTGATCCGTGGCGGCGGCCAGGAGCGCGGGCGGCGCGGTGGCACGCCCGATCTGCCGGCGATTGCCGGTTTCGCCGCCGCGATCGAGGCGGTGGCGCCGGACGAGGCGATCCGGCTCGGCCGGTTGCGCGATGCCATCGCCGCCGGCGCGCGCGCGTGCGGCGCGGTCGAGGTGGCGGCGGCGGCGGCGCGGTTGACCAATACGGTCTGTCTGGCCCTGCCGGGGTTTGCCGCCGAGACCCAGGTGATCGCGCTCGACCTCGACCGGATCAGGGTTTCCGCCGGCGCGGCCTGTTCCTCGGGCAAGGTCGCGCGCAGCCATGTGCTTGACGCGATGGGGCTGGACGATCTGGCGGGCTGCGCGATCAGGGTCTCGCTGCCGTGGAATGCGCCGGATGATGCGCCGGCGCGGTTTCTGCTCGCATATCGGCGTCTTGCCGCGCGCGGCTTGCGTAACCGTGAGGGGGCCTCTAACTCACGCGCGACGCCGGCTGTGGTGGTTGCGGCGCGGGTTTGAGGGTTTTTTGATGCCAAGCATGATTTTCATTGAACGCGACGGCACGCGCCGCACCGTGGATGCGCCGGTCGGGCTGTCGGTGCTCGAGATCGCCCATAAGCATGGCGTCGATATCGAGGGCGCGTGCGAAGGGTCGCTCGCCTGCTCGACCTGTCATGTCATTGTCGAGCCGGCGTGGTATGACCGTCTTGGCGTGGCCTCCGAGGATGAAGAGGATATGCTCGATCTGGCGTTCGGCCTGGAAAAGACCTCGCGGCTCGGTTGCCAGATCGTGATGACGCCCGAGCTCGACGGGTTGGTGGTGCGCCTGCCGTCCGGCGTGCGCAACGCCCAGGGCGGATAGCGCGGGGAGCGGGACGATGCGGATCGTGGTCGCCATGTCGGGCGGGGTGGACAGTTCGGTGGTCGCCGGGCTGATGCACGCGGCCGGGCATGAGGTGATCGGGGTCACGCTGCAGCTCTATGACCATGGCGCGGCCACGGGGCGCAAGGGGGCGTGCTGCGCCGGGCAGGATATTCACGATGCCCGCGCCGTGGCGGACCGGCTCGGCATCGCGCATTACGTGATCGATGCCGAGGCGGCGTTCCGCAAGGCGGTGATCGGTGATTTCGCGGATTCCTATGCCGAGGGGCGCACCCCGGTGCCTTGCGTGCGCTGCAACCAGCATCTGAAATTCGGCGATCTGCTGACCCTGGCGCGCGATCTGGGTGCCGAGGCGCTGGCGACCGGGCATTATGTGCGGCGCGAGGAAGGCCAGGCGGGCGCGGAGTTGCATGCCGCCGCCGATGCGGCGCGGGATCAATCGTGGTTTTTATTCGCGACCACGCGCGATCAGCTCGAATTCGCCCGGTTTCCGCTTGGCGCCATGGCGGACAAGAATGTGGTGCGCGCCGAGGCCGCGCGCATGGGGCTTCAGGTGGCGGACAAGCCGGACAGCCAGGATATTTGTTTCGTGCCGAGCGGTTCGTATGCCGACATCGTCGCCGCGATCCGCCCGGATGCGGGTGCTGTGGGTGACATTGTCGATGACGCGGGCACCGTGCTCGGCCAGCATCAGGGCATCGCGCGCTATACGGTGGGGCAGGGCAAGCGGCTCGGCGCGGCATCGGGGCTTGTGGTGACGCGGATCGAGGCGGGGCGCCGGCGCATCGTGGTCGGGAAGCGGGAGGCGGGGTCGCGCGTGGTGCGGTTCGGCGAGCCGAACTGGCTGATCGACCCGCCGGCAGCGCCGTTCCGCGCGAGGGTCAAGCTGCGCGCGCGCGAGGTGGCGCATCACGCGACGATCGATGCCGGGCAGGGGCTTGTGATGCTCGATGATCCGGTGCTGGCGGCGCCGGGCCAGGCCTGCGTGATTTATCAGGGCACCCGCGTTCTGGGCGGCGGGTTCATCATCTGATCGTC
>NZ_JBMFGY010000006.1:4653-9251 GCF_049977125.1 Acidiphilium sp.
GGCCGCGGGTTCGGTCTGGTTTCGCGCGGTCATCGCCCTATAATAAGCCTGTGCCGGTGCTTTCGTGCCACGCAAGCGGCGGCGCAAAACTTCGGGCGTGACGGTTTTCGGCCGTCGTGCCACAATTGGGTGCAATCATCGTGCCGGGCGGTCGTCCGGACGACAAAAACATAAAGGATTCCGACGTGGCCAACGAAAAATCCCAAAACGTGCAGGACGTGTTTCTCAACCACGTGCGCAAAAGCAAAACCCCGGTGACGGTGTTTCTGGTCAATGGCGTCAAATTGCAGGGGGTGATCACCTGGTTCGACAATTTCTCGGTGCTGCTGCGCCGGGACGGGCACACCCAGCTGGTTTACAAACATGCGATCTCGACCGTGATGCCGGGGGCGCCGATCCAGCTGTTCGACGCCAGCAAGGCGGAGGGGGCGGCGCCGGTCACCCCGTCGCAGAATCCGACCACGCTGAGCCTGATGAACCGGGGCGAGCCGGATCGCGATGATGAGTAGCCTGATTTGAGCATCGAAACCCAGGCAGCGCCGATCCGCGCCGCGATTCTGCTCCCCTGGGAGCATGGGTCGCGGCGCGATCGTCTGCGCGAGGCGGAGGCGCGGCTGGCCGAGGCGATCGGGCTGGCCGCCTCGATCGGGTTGGTGATCGCGTATCAGGATACGCTGCAGATCCGCGCGCTGCGGCCCTCGACCCTGTTCGGCGAGGGGCAGGTGGCGCGGATTGGTGCGGCGATCGCGGAGGCGGAGGTTACCGTCGCTGTGGTCGATTCAGCACTCAGCCCGGTGCAGCAGCGCAATCTGGAGCGGGCGTGGAACTGCAAGGTGATCGACCGGACCGGGTTGATCCTCGATATTTTCGGCGAGCGGGCGCGCACCGCCGAGGGTGTTTTGCAGGTCGAGCTCGCGCATCTCGCCTATCAGCGCTCGCGGCTCGTGCGGTCCTGGACGCATTTAGAGCGGCAGCGCGGCGGGTTCGGTTTTCTGGGCGGGCCGGGCGAGACCCAGATCGAGGCGGATCGGCGGCTGATCACCGACCGGATCTCCCGGCTCAAGCGCGAACTCGAGGATGTGCGGCGCACCCGCGCGTTGCATCGCACCGCGCGCAGCAAGGTGCCGTATCCGGTGGTCGCACTGGTGGGCTATACCAATGCCGGCAAATCGACCCTGTTCAACGCGCTGACCGGTGCGGCGGTGCAGGCGGAGGATCAGCTGTTCGCGACCCTCGATCCGACCATGCGGCTGATCGTGCTGCCCTCGGGTCGGCATGCGATATTGTCGGATACGGTGGGGTTCATTTCGGATCTGCCGACCGAACTGGTCGCCGCGTTTCGCGCGACACTCGAAGAGGTCGCCGCCGCGGATATTTTGCTGCATGTGCGCGACGCCGCCCATCCGGACAGCTCGGCGCAGCGCGCCGATGTGGTGAGCGTGCTCGATGGCATGGCGGAGTCTGGCATGATCGATGCCGGTTGGACGTCGCGCAGTTTCGAGGTGTTGAACAAGATCGATCTGCTCGCGCCTGAATTGCGCGATCTGCCCGATACCAGCGCCATCGCGGTCTCGGCGCTGTCGGGCGAGAATTTGCAGGCGCTGCGCGGGGCGATCGATGCGCGGCTGGCGGGGGCGATGCATCTGATCCATTACGCGCTGCCGGTGGCCGATGGCGCGACCCTGGCCTGGCTGTATCGCCATGGCGAGGTGCTGGCGCGCGAGGATTTCGAGGCGGAAATCAAGGTCGCGGTGCGGCTGCGCCCGGAGGATCGGGCGCGGTTCGAGCGGGATTTCAGCCTGTCCGGCGAGGCGGGCGTGACGTGAGGCTCGACGAGGACGATCTGACCGCCATCATCGAGTTGATGCGCAATGTGGCGCGCAGCATCATCATGCCCCGGTTCGGCCATATCGGTCCGGCCGATCTGCGCACCAAATCCGGTCCGCTCGACCCGGTGACGGTGGCCGATGAGGCGGCTGAACGCGCTTTGACCCTGGGGTTGCGGGCGTTGTTTCCCGAAGTCGCGATCATTGGCGAGGAGGCGGTATCGGCTGAACCGCGGCTGATGGCGGCGCTTTCCGGCACCGTGCCGGTGTTCGTGATCGACCCGATCGATGGCACGCAGAATTATGCCGCCGGCCTGCCGCTGTTCGGCGTCATGATCGCGCTGATCGAGGGCGATGCAACACGGGCCGGGCTGATCTATGACCCGATCCGCGATGACACCGTGGTTGCCATGGCGGGGCAGGGGGCGTTTCTGATCCGCCGCGATCCCGCCGGCACCGAGGATTGGATCCGGCTCCATGTCGCGAAACCGGCGCCGCTCAACGCCATGATCGCCTCGGTATCGTGGCAGTATATGGGCGAGCCGGAGCGATCCCGCGTGCTGCACGGTTTGACCCGCCTGGGGCAGACGCCGAATTTCCGCTGCGCCGCGCATACTTACCGCGCCCTCGCGATGGGGCATCTGCACGCGACATTGTCACGCCGGACGCTGCCGTGGGATCATGCGGCGGGCGCGTTGATCGTGGCCGAGGCGGGCGGCTATGTGCGCAAGCCGGATGGCACCGGGTATCAGCCATCCGCGCTCGATGGCGGCATTCTCGCGACGGTGGATGAGGAAAGTTTCTGGATTCTGCGCGATTTGTTTGGCTAGAGTGTTCGCGTCTTTGTTGCACAGGGACGGCGCGCTCTGCGCGCTTCGCCCACCGTCGCGGCTGATCGGCTTTCACCGGCATTGTTTGCTGGCAGATTGCACTTGTGGATGGGGGTTGCGCTGTGGATGACGCGGTGAGCGGCGCGGGCTGGGCGGGGGATGACGATCTGGCGTTGCGGGCGGGGCCGGCGCCGGTGTCGCCGCCGCTGGCGGTGGCGTTTCTGATTCTGGCGCTGGGGGTGGCGGGTCCGTTCGTGTTCGTGCGGGACGCGGTGCCGAGCGTGTTCCTGACGGTCGCGGCGCTGCTGCTGCCGGTGGCGGGGGGGATTGCGGTGATCGCCTCGGTTGGTTCGTGGCGGCGGTTTCGGGCGGACCGGGCGGTGCGGACGCGGGCGATCATCGGGGCCGAGGGGATCGTGCTGATGGCGCGGCACGGCGAGATCGAGCGGTATCGATGGGCGGAAATCGCGGCGGCGCGGGTCAGTGCCTCGGTGCTTACGCTGCACCTGCGCGGCGAGGACGGTAAACACACGCGGCGCGCGATTCGCTATCAGGGTCTGGAAACGCCGGTTGAAATGCTGGCGGGGCGGATTGCGACCGCGACGCTTCAGCCTCGCGATTCCGTGACACCAGCACGGATGTCATGAAAGCTTCATTGAAACCCCGTCGCCTTGTCATGATTGATCGCTTAGACGGCGGGCCAGGGCAGTCCAACGCCTGATAGGCTTCATGTGTCGATTATCGCAACCGAAAGGGAGATCCATCGTGCGATCTGAATTCAAACTGCGCCGCTCCGTGTTTTTGCGCGCCGCCGCGACCGCGGCGGTGGTTGCCGGGTTGGGCATGGGCGTTGCCCAGGCGGCCGATGTGTCGCTGGTCGAAACCGGTTCGACCCTGCTGTATCCGCTGTTCAACATCTGGGTGCCCCATTTCGAGAAGGCCTATCCGGGCGTGAAAGTGACCACGCAGGGCACCGGGTCGGGGGCCGGCATCGCGCAGGCGATTTCGGGGGTGGTGCAGATCGGTGCGTCCGACGCGTATATGTCGGACCCGCAGATCAAGCAGAACCCGGACATTCTGAACATTCCGCTGGCGATTTCGGCGCAGGCGATCAATTACAACCTGCCGGGGCTGAACGGGAAGCATCTGAAATTCTCCGGCCCGGTGCTGGCGGCGATCTATACCGGCAAGATCACCAAGTGGAACGATCCGGCGATCGCGAAACTCAATCCCGGCGTGAAACTGCCGGATCATGACATCATTCCGGTGCATCGCACCGATGGGTCGGGCGATACGTTCATTTTCAGCCAGTATCTCGATTTCTCGACGCCATCCTGGGCGAATACGGTTGGGTACGGCACCACCGTATCGTGGCCGGCGGTGCAGGGCGGGCTGGGTGCTAATGGCAACCCCGGCATGGTCGAGGCGTTGAAGCAGAACCCCTATGCGATCGCGTATATCGGCGTGTCGTTCTACAAGGAGGTTGCCGCGGCGCATCTGGGTCAGGCGATGCTGCTGAACAAGGACGGTAAATTCGTGCTGCCGACGGCGAAGACGATCAGCGCCGCCGCTGATGAGCTGGTCGGCAAGACGCCGAAGGACGAGCGCATCAGCCTGGTGTTCGCGCCCGGTGCGATGAGCTACCCGATCATCAACTATGAATATGCGATCGTGAACGCCAAGCAGAAGAACGCGGCGACGGCGAAGGCGGTGAAGGAATTGTTGACCTGGGCGAGCAACCAGGGCAATGCGCCGCATTATCTCGAGCAGGTCGAGTTCAAGGCGTTGCCGCCGGCGATCAAGAAACTGTCGGCCGCGCAGATCGCCAAGATCGGCGGCTGATTTTCCGGCCCTTGGGGCGCCTCGTCCGCTAGAGCGATATGCGATTGGGTTGACGCGACAGCGGAAACATAATCGCATGAAATCGCTCGAAAAAACATAG
>NZ_JBMFGY010000006.1:9351-27163 GCF_049977125.1 Acidiphilium sp.
AACATAATCGCATGAAATCGCTCGAAAAAACATAGTACTAGAGTGTTATGCCGAAAGCATAACACTCTCGTTGCGCGGGCGGGGCGTTTTTCGGTTATGAGGGGTGTATGAAACGAGTGAGCGGCTTTCGGCTGGTTCTGACCGGGATTGCGCTGCTGATCCCGCTGGCGCTGGTGATCATTGTTGTGTTTCTTGCCCAATACGCGTGGGCGGCGATCGGGTTCAACGGCATCCGGTTTATCGGCACGATCAACTGGAGCCTGGGTAATCTGTATATGAACCCGGTGACGACGCGGGGGTATTCCGTGCCGCTGGGGGCGGATTACGGGATTCTGGCGTTCATTGTGGGGACTTTGCTGTCGTCGTTTCTGGCGCTGGCGTTCGCGCTGCCGGTGGCGGTGGGGACGGCGATTTTCCTGTCCGAAGCGGTGCCGGACCGGTTGCGGCCGGTCTTGTCGATGCTGGTTGAACTCGTCGCCGTGGTGCCGAGCGTGGTGTTCGGGCTGTGGGGCATTTATGTGCTGGCGCCGCTGATTTCGCATGACATCGGGCCGGGGATTACCGCCGTGCTCGGGTTTATTCCGTTTTTAAATATCCATAACAGCACAGGCAGCGGCTTCGGGCTGCTGGCGGCGGCGATCGTGCTGGCGCTGATGATTACGCCGATCATTGCGACGACGTTGTATGACGCCTTGCGCCAGGTGCCGCGGGAGTTGCGGGAATCGGCGGTGGCGCTGGGGGCGACGCGGTTCGAGGTGGTGACCAAAACGATGCTGCCGATGGTGCGGGTGACCCTGATCGGCGGGGTGGTGCTGGGGCTGGGGCGTGCGCTGGGCGAGACCATGGCGGTGCTGATGGTGTCGGGCGGGGCGCTGAATTATCTGCCGAAGACGATTTTCACGCCGATCAGCACGATGGCCGCGTTCATTCTGTCACAGCTCGATAGCGCGCTGTCGGACCCGACCGGGATGGCGGTGAAATCGCTCGCCGAGATTGCGCTGGTTCTGTTCATTATCACGCTGACGGTTAATGCATTGGCGCGGATGATCGTGCGGGGGACGACCATTGTCCGCAACATTTGATGTGAAGGGGCGGCGGACGGCGCTGGAGACGCGGCGGCGCGTGACCAGCGCGATTGGCTGGGGGCTGTGCGGGCTGGCGTTTCTGCTGGTCGCGGTGCCGCTGATCGATCTGATCCTGACGATCACGATCAAGGGGGCGTCGGCGTTTTCGGTCACGTTGTTCACCACGTCGAGCAATGGGGTGAAGGGCGGGCTGCTCGCCGCGATCGTGGGGACCACGGTGCTCTCGCTCGGCTCGCTGGTGTTCGCCGTGCCGATCGGGGTCGGGGCGGGGCTGTATTTGTCGGAATTCGGGCAGAACCGGCTGGGTTCGGTGGTGCGGTTTCTGTCGGACACGCTGACCGGGATGCCCTCGATCGTGCTGGGGTATTTTTCATACATTACAATGGTGATCGGGTTCGGCTGGCAGTTTTCGGCGCTGGCCGGCGCGATTACGCTCGCGATCATGATCGTGCCGTATCTCGCGCGGATTACCGAATTGTCGTTGCAGCGGGTGCCGGTGCAGATGCGCGAGGCCGCTTATGCGCTCGGTGCGCAGGAACGGACCGTGGCATTCCGGATCGTTCTGGCGGCAGGGTCGCCCGGCGTGATCACCGGCGTGCTGCTGGGGCTGGCGCTCTCGGTCGGTGAGACCGCGCCGCTGATCTATACCGCCGGATGGTCGAATTACCTGTGGAACGGGAAGCTGACCAATCAGCCGATCGGGTATCTGACCTATGTGATCTGGACGTTTATCAATCAGCCTTACAAATCGGCCCATGCGCTGGCTTTTGCCGCAGCACTGCTGGTGATGCTGGTGGTGCTGGCGATCAATATCGGTGTGCGAATCGTGCTGCGGCCGAAAGTGTAGCCGGGGGATCAGAGCGTTATGCTTTCAGCCTAACGCTCTAGCTCTATGTTTTTTTCGAGCAATTTCATGCGATTATGTTGCCGCTGCCGCGTCAACCTAATCGCATATCGCTCTAGACCGGATCGCGGGGTTTTTCGGCGGCGCGGTCACGCTTGAGGCTGCGGCGGACCGAGATGAGCGACCAGGACGCGGCCACCACAACCACGAGCTCGAGGCCGGCGAATTCGAGAAACGTGGCGTAGTGGCCGAACAGGGCGAGCATTCGGGCTTAGCGCGATATGCGATCACGTTGACGCGGCAGCGGCAACATAATCGTATGAAATCGCTCGAAAAAACATACGACTAGAGTGTTATGCTGAACGTATAGCACTCTAGTCGGCCAATTCGAGTTCGCGGGCGCTGGGGTGTGGGATGAGTTCGGGCGGCAAGGCGGGTTGCTTCGGCGCGGGCGGCGGGGCGGGTTCGATGTGGCCCTCGCCGGGGGTGGCGAGCGGCTGCATTTTCAGCTGAATCCAGACGCCATAGGCGGCGATCACCGCGAGAAGGCCACCGAAATCGACCAGGGGGAAGAGCCGCGGACCGCCGAGCGCCCAGTACATGAACGTGGTTTTGACCGCCGCGTAGGCCGCGATGATCTGGAGAATCGGGCGCATGATCTCGCCGGCGGCGAAAATCATCGGGTTGACCGGCTCATCGGCCTCGAGCCGCCTGAGGCGGCGGGCGCGGATGCCGTGCAGCACGAAGGCGATGGCGGTGAGGTAGAGCGACAGTCCGATGGCGGAATCCAACATGGCGTGATCCTCCTGATACGGATTTAGGGCGGGCAGGCAAAATCGCCAGAGAGGCCGGTGAGTTTCGTGGGGTGGCGGCGATCGATCCGTTCCAGGCGATCGATCAGCATGATGACGCGGGCGCCGGCGCTGACCGGTTCGCGCAGCGGCTGGGCGGCGGCTTCGATCAGGAAACGGGTTTCGGCGCAGGGATAGGCGGGGATGTTCAGCGTGGGCAACAGGGCGCGGGAAAGGGCGAGACCGGCGAGGCCGAGCTTGCGCGGTGCGGCGACGCGCGCGCGGGTGGTGATTGAGTCATACCCCGCGCGGGCGAGGGCGCGGCCGATCGCGCGGTAGATCATGCGGGCGGCGTGAATGCCGGGCCGGCAGTCGCGCGGCAGGCGGGCGATGCCGGGCAGGGCGCGGTCGTAGAAGGTTTCGGCCTCCTCGAGCAGTCTGGCGATGACGCGGGCGAGCGCGGGCGTGAGGCGCGGGGCGGCGAGGAAGGCGGCGGGGTCGATCGATTCGGCGGCCAGCCAGTCGAGCGGGAGATAGAGGCGACCGGCGCGGGCATCCTCGCCGACGTCGCGCGCGATGTTGGTGAATTGCATGGCGACGCCGAGGTCGCAGGCGGCGGCGAGGCTGTCGCTGTCGCGGCGGCCCATGATGAGGGTCATCATGGCGCCGACCGAGCCGGCGACACGGGCGGCATAGGCGCGGGCGTCGGCGCTGGTTTCGTGGCGTCTGCCCTCGGCGTCCCAGGCGAGGCCTTCGATCAGCGCGTCGGGCAGGGTGCGGGGGATGGCGTTGGCCTCGATCATGCGGGTGAAGGCGCGATCGATCGGATGGTTGTCGGGCCGGCCGCGATAGGCGCGATCGAGCCGTTGGGCGAGCAGGGCGACGGCGGCGGATTTGTCGGCGCCCTCATCGACCGCGTCATCGGCGATGCGACAGAAGGCGTAGAGCGCCGTGGCCGGGTTGCGGATGCGGGAAGGTAACAGGCGCGAGGCGGCGTGGAAACTGAACGAGCCGCCCCGCAGGAGATCGTGGCAGGTCGCAAGGTCGGGGTGATCGGTGCGATTAGACATAATGGCTGACATCCTGCACCACGGTATCGAGAACCCGCGCGGTCGAGAGCACGCCGGGAACGCCGGCGCCGGGATGGGTGCCGGCACCGACAATGAACAGATTCCTGACATCCTCGCTGGCATTATGGGGGCGGAACCAGGCGCTCTGGGTCAATATCGGCTCCATGCCGAAGCCGGCCCCAAGGGTCGAGGCGTAGCGGGTGTGGAAATCGGCCGGGGTCATGATGCGCGAGGTGACGACATGGCCGGCGAGGTCGGGGAGCAGGGTTTCGATCAGGCGGCGTTCGATGGCCTGGCGATAGGTTTCGGCATGGGTTTCCCAGTTGGTGTCACCCGCGAGGTTGGGCACCGGCGACAGGGCGTAGAACGTGTCGCAGCCGGGGGGCGCCAGCGACGGGTCGGTCGCGGTCGGGCGATGCAGGTAGAGGCTCATGTCGCCGGGGAGGTATTTGCGCTCGAAAATGTCATCGACCAGGCCGCGGTAGCGTGGACCCATGATGATGGCGTGATGCGGCACGGTGGGGAATTGCCGGTCGGTGCCGAAATACCAGACGAACAGGCCCATCGAATAGCGCGCGGCGGTGAGTTTCCGGTCGGTCCAGTGGCGGCGCTTGGTGTCACGCAGGAGATGTTTGTAGGTGAAGGCGGTGCAGGCGTTCGAGACCACGATGTCGGCGGGGAGGGTCGTGCCGTCGGCGAGCGCGACGCCGGTGGCGGCGCCATCGGTGGTGAGGATGCGATCGACCGGGGTGTTGCAGCGGATCACATTGCCCTGGCCGGTGACCAGATTTGCCATGCCGGCGACGATGGCGCCGGTGCCGCCCATGGCGAAATGGACACCGTGCCGGCGTTCCAGATGCAGGATCAGCGCGTAGATCGCGCTGACCTTGAACGGGTTGCCGCCGACCAGAAGCGTATGGAAACTGAGGGCGGCGCGGATGCGCTCGTCACGCACGAATCGCGCGGCGAGGGCATAGACGCTGCGATGGCCCGAGAGGCGGAGCAGGTCGGGCACGACGCGGGCCATGTCGGTCCAGGAACCGAATGGGACGTGACCGAGCTGCTCGAAACCGATGCGGTAGATTTCCTCGGTCATGGTGATGAAGCGCTCGTAGCCGGGCAGATCGGCCGGCGCGAGGCGGGTGACCTCGGCGCGCATGAAGGCGGGGTCGGCCGAGCAGTCGATGTAGGAGCCGCCGTCGAACTGCATGCGGTAGAACGGGTCGATCCGGCGCAGGGTCACGTCGTCGGCGAAGGTTTTGCCGGCGAGGGACCAGAGCTCTTCGAGCAGGAAGGGGGCGGTGATGATGGTGGGGCCGGCATCGAAGGTGAAACCGTCCTGACGGAAGACCGAGGCGCGGCCGCCGGGCTGTTCGCAGCGTTCCAGCACGGTGACGCGCCAGCCCCGCGCGCCGAGACGAATGGCGGCGGCGAGGCCGCCGATCCCGGCGCCGATCACCACGGCATGGGGTGAGGCGGCCCTGGCGGCGGGCGATGGGGTGAGGCTGGCACGGTCCGAGATTGCGTTCATGACGTCAGAACTCCGAGTCCATGGGCGAATTCATCGATGATCGCGGCGGTCGCTTCGGGGGCTTCCTCATGGGCGAGATGGCCGAGCCGGGGCATCGAGACCAGTTGCGCGCCGGGCACCATGCGGGCGATGCGCTCGGCCTCGCGCGGCGGGATCGAGCGGTCGTTGGCGCCGGTGACCAGAAGCAGCCGGGGGGCGAGATGGGGCAGGCTCGCCGCGATCGGGTCGAGATCCCAGTTCGCCATCATGGTGAGGGCGGCGGCGGCGTGGCCGCTGCGGCGCACCAGCGTGGCGTAGTGCGCCTCGCCGGCGGCATCGATCCTGGAGCCGGTGCCGGCGAGCAGGCGGTGGACGATGGCGGGATTTTTGGCGCGCCAGGCGAACAGGCGGGGGACCAGCGGATTGAGCGCGAAGACCTTGGCGATCGGGGAGAACACCCTGGTGAGCTGGCCCTTATAGGGCAGCAGCGCGCCGTTGAGGCTGACCAGACCGGCGGGTGTGACTCGGCCGGAGCGGCACATTTCGATCCCGATCGCGGCACCGGCGGAGTGACCGACGATCAGGGCGGGCCGGGCGTCCAGCGTGTCGAGCAGGGTGGCCAGCGCACCGGCCATCGCCGGCAGGGACATGCGCGGCCAGATCGGCGCCTCGGTGAACCCGTGGCCGGGAAGATCGGGGGCGATGACGGTGAAGTGGCGGGCCAGCGCGGGCGCGAGGTCGCGCCAGGAGTGCGTGGCGGCGCCGGTGCCGTGGAGCAGCAGCAGGATCGGTGCGTCGGGGTTGGATTTCGGCCCCATGATCTGGACATGGAACCGGATGCCGCCGGCCTCGATGAAGCGGCTCGCGGCGCGGTTGGGCCAGTTGGCGCCGTCAGTGTCCCAGTTCGGCGCGCCATCATCCATCAACGCCTGCCAGAACGAGGGTCCGGCCGGCTGGGGTGCCGCGTGGTGGGTGGTCATGTCGATCGCCATTCTGGTCATGATCCTAGGCCGCCTCGGCGCGGACGGCCGTGCTGAGGGCCGCGGCATTGGCGAAGGGCAGCGGCAGGTAACGCCCAGCCATCAGGCGGGCGAGCTCGGCGGCGAACGGGTTGCGGCGGGGGGCGGTGTCGATCACCAGGCTGGCCAGGCCGGCGAGGGCGCAGGATTGCGCGGCGGCGCGGGCGTCGCGGGCGGCGGCTTCGCGGCCGGGTTTGCCGTCGCGGCCGATATTCGCACCGCCATCGGTCAGGATCACGATCAGGGGGCGGGCACCACGGCGACGTTCGGCCAGCGCCATGTCGCGCGCGGCATCGATCCCGAGGGCGAGCGGCGTGGCGCCACCGCCGGGCAGGGCGGCGAGGCTGCGGCGGGCGCGGGCCAGGGCGCCGGTGGGCGGCAGCAGGATTTCGGCGCCACGGTTGCGGAAGGCGATCAGGGCGACCTGATCGCGGCGGATGTAGCAATCGGCCAGAAGGAGCTGGATCGCGCCCTTGGCTTCGCCGAGGCGGTTGAGGGCGGATGAGCCGGAGGCATCGACCGTGAAGATCGCGACCGCGCGGACCGGGGCGATGAAATGCTTGATCCTGAAATCCTCGGCGCGGACGAGAATGCGCGGGCCGGCGTCGGACCCGGCGCGCTCGCGGCGGCGGAGCGGTTGCAGCGGGGCGGCGACGCGCAGCGTGTCGATCAGGGCGAGATGGGCGCCGCCGCCGGGACGGCCGGGCCGGACCCCGGCGGGACGGCCACGGCTGCCGCCGGGGGCGATGCTGGATTTGCCGGCGGTGACACCGAGGGCGCGCGGAGGATTGCCGAGCAGGGCCAGCGCGGCGAGCAGATCGAGCGGCAGGGCGGTGCGCGTGGCATCGAGCACGCGGTCGGCCAGTTCCTGCGCCGTGGGGTCGGGGCCAGAATCGTCGGGTTGCGGTTCATCCGGCGGGGTCTGCCGCGCTTCGGGCGGGGGATCGGGTTCGGCCTGCCGGGGTTCGGGCGATGGATCGGGTTGCTGATCGGGCGCGGGCAGGGTGGTGGCGCGCGGGGCGAGGATCAGGCGGGCGGCGAGGATGGCATCGGCCTCGCTGATCGCGGACCGCGCGGCCAGGGCGGCGGCGGCGCGGGCGGCGCGCAGGGCGAGGATGGGGGCGCGGAGCGAGGCGATGCCGAGGGCGGCGGCGGTCTGGCCCAGAGCGACGGCGGTGGCCTCGGGTGCGGTGACGCGGCCGAGCCGGGCCCGGGCCTGAGCGATGGCGCGCGCGGTGGGCCAGACGAAATGATCGTTCAGCATGGACTCGTCGAGTTTGAAGGCCAGGCGGTCGCACAGGGCCTCGGGCGTCGCTTCATCGTCGCCGATGCCTTCATCGAGCGCGATCACGCCGAACCGTGCGCCGCGCTCGGTCATGACCCCGTCGCGCGCGACGCTGACCACGCCGCGATCGAGTGTCGCGGCCAGCCGGCCGACCAGGGCGCGGTCGAGCCGTTCGGCCATCGGGATGATGACGATGCCGCCATCGACTTCGGCGAGGAGGCCGGTTGCCGCGATGCGCGACCCCGAACGCAGGGTGAGGGCGAGGTCGAGTCCGCCGAGCAGGCGATCGTCGGTGATGTGGGCGGGCAGGCGGCGGATCGGGGTGGTGGCGGGCAGCAGGGCGCGGAGTTGCGCCATGAATGCATCGCGCGCCGGGCCGATCCGGCTGCGCAGGACGATGCCGCCGAGGCCGATCGGGTCGATCGCGAACAGGCAGGCGGCGAGGGCGGCATCGCGGGTCGGTTTCGGGGGTGCCGTCGCCGGGGGCATCGGTTCGCGCGTGGCGGGCATCGGGGTCATGCGGCCAGCGCCGCCGGGGTGAATAATTCGGCGACCGCTCGCTCGACCCGCGCGCCGGCCAGGGATTCATCGAGCGGGTCGCGCCGCAGCCGGTGGCGCAGGGCGGCGGGGGCAACGGCGCGGAGATGGGATTCGGTGACCACGATATCGCCTTCGAGTGCGGCCTCGGCGCGGGCGGCGCGGAGCAGGGTAAGCTCGCCGCGCAGACCATCGGTGCCGAGCTGGATGCAGAGCCGCGCGGCGAGGCGGAGGATGGCGTCCGGCACGCTGACGTGGGGCAGCAAGCGGGCGGCGGCGACCAATTGGCGGCGCAGCGCCGCTTCGGCCGGGGCGAAGCGGGCGGTGAAAGCGCGCTGGTCGTGTTCGAACGCGTCACGCCGGCGCACCACTTCGATGCGCTGGTCGAGATCGGTCGGGGTTTTGACCTCGACGCAGAGGCCGAAGCGATCGAGCAATTGCGGGCGCAATTCGCCTTCCTCGGGATTGCCGCTGCCGATCAGAACGAAGCGGGCGGGATGGCGCAGGCTGAGCCCCTCGCGCTCGACGACGTTTTCGCCCGACGCCGCGACATCGAGCAGCAGATCGACCAGATGGTCTTCAAGCAGGTTGATCTCGTCGATATAAAGAAAGCCGCGATGCGCGCGGGCGAGCAGGCCGGGCTCGAAGGCTTTCACGCCGTCGGTCAGGGCGCGTTCGAGGTCGAGCGCGCCGACCACGCGGTCTTCGGTCGCTCCCAGGGGCAGATCGACCACGGGGATGCGGATGCGTTCGCTCGGCAGGCGGCCGGTGGCGCGGCGGGTGCGGCAATCGGCGCAGAGCGAGGCGCGGTCCGCCGGATCGCAGTGATAGGCGCAGCCGGCGACGGCGCGCATGTTCGGCAGCAGGGCGGCGAGGGCGCGAACCGCGGTGGATTTGCCGGTGCCGCGATCGCCGAAGGCAAGAACGCCGCCGAGGGAAGGTTCGATCGTCGCGATCAGCATCGCGCGGATCATTTCGGTCTGGCCGACGATGGCGGTGAACGGATAGAGCGCCATGGTCATTCAGCTCCCGCGACCGCGCCGAACGGTTCGTTCAGGCGAACGATGGTCCAGTTGAGATATCCGGCGAAACTGACCCAGAGCAGATAGGGCACGAGGAGCAGGCTGGCGCGCGCGGCATAGGGTTGCATCGTGAGGATAAGAGCGGCGATCGAGAGCCAGAGGGGGACGATGTCCATCAGCGCCCAGTCGGGGCGTTTCATCGTGAAGAACAGGACGCTCCAGGCGATGTTGACCAGGGCGTTGATGGCGAACAGGCCGATCAGGACGATGCCGCTGCGGGTATCGGGCGCTGATTCCCAACCGATGACGCCGGCGCCGGCGATCAGCGCGAAAATCGTGGTCCAGACCGGGCCGAACAGCCACGGCGGCGGTTGCCAGGAGGGTTTGCGCAGGTTCCAGTACCAGGGGCCGAGCCGCGTCGCGAGGCCGCCGGCGAGAGCGGTCAGTGCCGCCGCCGCCGCCGCGACCAGAACCGGCCCCCAATTGCCGCCAAAAAATGTCACCCGCTCATTCCCATCCCAAAATTCGGTTTCACGCATGGATCAATCGCGTCAACCGCGCCATGTTTTTGGTGAAGATGCGCAGATGGACGATCGGTTTGGAGCGGACCAGCGCCTTGTTCATATAGGCCTGCCAGGTCATCGCGCGGACATCAGGATCGCCGCAGATGGCCACGAAGAGTTCGCGGCGCTTGTCGCTCGCGTACCAGAAATTCTGCATGAAGCCGAGCATCAGGAACACCATGCCGTGCATCGCCATGAAGCGCTTGCGGGCCTGGCGCAGCGCGCGGACATCGCCGGTGGCGCAGAATTCGTGCATTGCCTCGCCGGCGAGCTGGCCGCCGAGCATGGCATAATAGATCCCCTCGCCGGAGGCCGGCGCGACGACGCCGGCGGCATCGCCCGCGAGCAGGACGTTGATGCCGTCATCCCAGCGCGGCAACGGCTTCAGCGGCAGCGGCGCGCCTTCGGAACGGATGGTTTGATGATCGGCCAGACCGGCATGGGCGCGCAGGTCGCCCACCGCCGCGCGCAACGAGAAGCCCTTGACCGCGCTGCCGGTGCCGATGCTGGCGGTCTCGCCGTGCGGGAAGATCCAGGCGTAGAAATCGGGCGAGACCTTCGCATCGTAATAGATCGCGCATTCCGCGGGATTCCAGCCCGGCGTGCCGGCGGGTGGTGATTTGATCACCTCGTGATAGGCGAACACGCGCTTGTGTTTGTCCGCACCGGGGATGGTCTGGCGGGCGACGGCGGATACCGCGCCATCGGCCCCGATCACCGCGCGGGCGAGAACGGCGGCGGGTCCGCCGGCGGTTTTATAGTGGATGATGGTGCGGCCCCTGTCGTCGCGCTCGATCCGTTCGAACCGGCCGGTGCGGCGCTCGGCGCCGGCCGCGGCGGCGCGATTGCGGAGGAATTCATCGAACACGTCGCGATCGACCATGCCGACATAGCCGCCGTCATCGATCGGCATCGCCACCGCCTTGCCCTTCGGCGAGACGATGGTGGCGCCGCGCGCCTTTGCGACGATGAGGGATTCAGGGATGTCGAAATCGCGGATCAGGCGGGGCGGCACGGCGCCGCCGCAGGGTTTGATCCGGCCATCACGGTCGAGCAACAGAACGGTGCGGCCGGCTTTGGCCAGGGTTTCGGCGGCGGTCGATCCAGCCGGTCCGCCGCCGACCACCACAACATCGTATTCGGTCAATGGCGCCATCTCAGCCTCCTGCCGCGGCGAGCGCGAAGGCGCTGACCAGCATGCCCAGAACATAAAGCGTGGTCCCCGTGGCATTGTACCAGGGGGCGCGTTCGCGCGGCCGTTCGAGCAGGCGGCGCATCAGGAACAATTGCACGATCAGCGACACGCCGATCATGGTGGCGGCCAGCGGATGATGCCAGCCGATCATGAATTCGATGACGACGACCTGCGGCACCACCATGATCAGGCAGGCGACGATCGCGGCGCGCAGCACGCCGAGCTGCGCCGGCAGGGAGCGGATGCCGATTTTGAGGTCACCCTCGACCGATTTGAAATCGTTCAGGGTCATGATGCCGTGGGCGCCGGCGCTGTAGAGCCCCGCGATGATCAGGATATGGATCGGCGGCAGCGCATCACGCATCACCGCCGCGCCGGTGAACCAGGGCACACCCTCGTAGCAGAGCGCCACCGCGGCATTCCCCCACCAGCCGTTCATTTTCAGGCGGAACGGCGGCGCGCTATAAGCCCAGGCGGCGGCGAGGGCGAAGATCGCGGCGCCGACGCCCCAGGGGCCGAGCGGCAGCGCCACGAGCAGCGAGGCGAATGACCAGATGATCGCGATATAGAGACCCCAGCGCCCCGGCATCCGGCCGGAGGGAATCGGGCGGGCGGGTTCGTTGATGGCATCGACATGACGGTCGAACCAATCGTTCACCGCCTGGGACGAACCGCAGACCATCGGGCCGGCGAGCACCATGCCGAGCACCAGTTCGGGCCAGCGCGATGCGAGCGGCGCGCCGGCGGAGACGACGCCGCACAGGAAGGCCCAGATGGCGGCGAACCACGTGACCGGTTTGAGCAGTTCCAGACAGACCCTGAGATCGGGCAACCGCATCGAGGGGGCGGTTTGCTGATCGAATGCGATGCTCGATTTGTCTGCTGGCGTCATCCGATCTCCGGTCCTGGGTTATGCGACTCCCAGCGCCTCGGCATCCATCATGCCGTAACGCCGGAGTTTGACGTAAAGACTCTGCCGCGACAGGCCGAGCATCTCTGCGGCCGAAGCGCGGTTGTCGCCGGTGATTTTCAACGCGGCCTCGATGCTGAGCCGCTCGATCACCTCGGTCGCCTCGCGCACGATTTCCTTGAGCGATACCCGGCCGATCAACTCGCTGATCTGTTCGAGCGAGCGCGGCACGGCGCGGCTGGTTGCGTTGGGTGGGATCAATTCGGGTGCGGTACGCCGGCCGATGTTGCGGATCGCGAAGCCAAAACAGGGCTTGCCGCCGTTCATCACCGTGACCGCCGAGATTTCCACCTCGGTCTGACCGCCGAATTGATCGCGCAGGAAGGTCGGGTAGAGCCGCACCGAGCCGTGCTGGCGCAGATTGGCGGTCAGGACGTTGAGATCGACGCCGGGCCGGCCGAGCCAACGATCGAGGGTCTGGCCGTGCGCCTGCTCCTCCGATGAGAGCTGGGTCATGTCGAGGAAGGCGGCGTTGGCGGCGAGCAGGCGGCCGTCGTTGCCGGTGACAACGAAGCCATCCGGGGCGCTCTCAATCAATTTCAGCAGCTTTGCCTTGCTGTCGGACAGGAGATTGTGCGGATCGACCGGGCTGACCGGCGAGAGTCGGAGGAGATAGTTCTGACCCTCGCCCTGACGCAGCAGGAAGGCCGAGATGCGCATCTCGCCGTCATGATCGGCCAGGCGGATCCGCACATCGTCCATCCGCCCGGCGCCTCGAATGCTGGCCAGGAGCTGTTCGAGCGCGCCGCGGCTTTCCGGCTCGACCAGGCCCGCGAAGGCGAGGCCGGATAATTTGTCGCGATCGCCGAACAGTTTGAGCGCCGCCGGATTCGCCTCGACGATTTTCTGGGATTGCCCGTCGAGCACCAGGACCGGCTCGGCGGACATCTGAAACAGGATGCGATAGCGGGTTTCGACATGGCGCAGCCGGGAATAGTCACGCTCCAGCGATTGCTGCACGTCGATCAGCCGCTGCTGCAACGAGGCGAGCGCCCGCAGATCGCGCCCGAAGGCGATGGCGCGACCGCTGTTGCCGACCGGAATGGTCGAGAACAGGATGGGGACATCAACCCCGTCGCGCGTCGGGTAATTGACATGCCGGCCCAGCGGATTGCGCCGATCGTCCGACTTGCCGGCGATGTCGTGCAGCACCTCGGCAATTTTGGGGCGGCTTTCGATGGTGACGGTTTCAGCCCAGGGCCGGCCGATCCAGCTGTCGCTCTGGTCGAATTCATTGGCAAAGGCCGCGCTCTGAAAGGCGACGTCGCGGATGATACCCTTGCGATCGATGATCAGGGCAATGTCGGCGGCGGCGGCGATCAACATGCCGGCGGCATCGGCATCGACATCGGCAAGCCACTTGGCGGGGGATTTGAAGGCTCTCATCGCAAACCACACTTTCGAAGAAATCAACCTTTGCAAATGTAACCTCACTACCCCTCTGTCAACGCGCGACACATGTCATCGAAGCTGGACACTTCGTTGCGGCCGCATTCGATAAAAACGATCGTTCAGGATCGAAATGTCAGGCCGGCATGCTGAACGACCGCTCCACCATTGTATCCGCCTCGAACAAGGCTTGCTGGCCGTCGAGCGCCATCGCGTCGGCGCCGACGAACTGCGCCCGCTCCGGATGCTCGACAAACACCTTACCCCCGACCAGAACACCGAGCACAGGGTTCAGGGCGGTCTGGCGCAGGGCGCGTATCATCCCCGGCAGGCCCTTCAGCCCGCGATCGGTGCTCACGGAAATCCCCACCACGTCGAACCAGTTGCGGCGCAATGTGCTCATCAAGCTCGCACGCGACATGATCGGCTCGCTCTGAACGAACCAGCCGGCGCGGCGAAACAGATCGGAGATGACGGAAACGCCGAAACTATGCTGCTCGCCCGGCGCGGCGGCGATCAGGAGATGACGCACCCGACCGCGCAGGATCGGGGCTTCGCTGACCGGTTCGGCCGTGTCGCGCATGATCTGGTTGAGCCGGATCATGCCGAGGGTGACGGCGGCGAAATCGCAGCGGTCACGATCCCATAGCTCCCCGAAGCGGCGGGCCGCGGGGGCGAGCAGACCGTGGAGCATGTCGTCGCGCCGCAGGCCGCGCGCGGCCATTTGTTCAACCATCGCGCGCGCCTCGGTGATTTTGTCGACGAGGATAAGGGAAACGAAGGTTTCGACGTCGGATTTGGTCGGTATCACCGGCGCTTCCATATCCGGCGCACTCGCGCGGCGGCCGCCGCGCTGGGCCAGCATGATGGGCAGCACATCGGTGGCGATGGTGCGCTCCAGCAAGTTGGACCAGGGGCGGATCACGGTCTGACGAAACCCATCGTCAAACGATGGCTCGCTGTGCAGGGCCGCGTTGGCGGTATCGTGCCGCAACGAGCGGGACAGGTCGATCCGACCGCGACGGGGCATCTGGGGCTGTGTGGCGTCTCTCATCGATAGCCTCCTCAACTCATCAGGGATGATGGACTGAAATCGCATCGAGTGTCAAGTTTGATTGACGTAAATAATGGTTGACAGTCAGCGGCCGGTGGCGGTAGCGTTCGTGATGTCGCTGGTCCGCGGCAGAGGAAACTCTGATGAACGGTGCTTCGGAATTGACGAAATCTCACGTTGACCTCCCGGTGCGATGGTGCCGTGCTTTCCGCGAGATAGCGGCACACGTGTTAACCAATCGTTTTGCAACGATCGGATCGAACGCCTCCTTTCAGGACAAGTCAAGCGATGTTTACACGAGTCGTTGAGCGGATGACCGCATCGGTGAATTGCTGCCCCTGGGAGGGTCACGCCTATGGCATGACCCATGATGCCAAGGCGGAGGCCCAGCCACCCGGCCGGCGTACGCCGTTTTTGTACAGTCTCGAGGAACGGCGCCGGCGTGACGCCACGCCCTGGACGATGGTGCAGGGGATTCTCGCCCCCATCCAGTTCCTGGTGTTCCTGGTCAGTCTCAGCCTGGTGGCGCGCTACCTGATCACCGGCGATGGACTCGCGATTGCCACCGACTCGATCCTGGTCAAGACCGTGGTTCTGTTCACCATCATGATCACCGGCGCGATCTGGGAGCATGCGGTGTTCGGTAAATATTTGTTTGCCCGGGCATTTTTCTGGGAGGACGTGTTCAGCATGCTGGTGATCGGGTTGCACTCGCTTTATGTGCTCGTCCTGTTCACGCATCTGGCCGGGCCGCAGATCCAGATGATGATCGCTCTGGCGGCCTATGCGACCTATGTGTTCAACGCAATGCAGTTTGTCATGAAACTGCGTGCTGCCCGCCTCGAAGCGCCGCGCCATCGGGCCGTGACGACGTCATGAGTGTCTGCACCACCACGCCGGTCGAGTGCGCGCCCGCTGTGATCCGCGAGCGCGGCCAGCGTGAAGTGTTCTGCGGCCTGACCGGCATCGTGTGGTTGCACCGGCGAATCCAGGATGCGTTTTTTCTTGTGGTCGGCTCGCGCACCTGCGCCCATCTGGTTCAGTCGGCCGCGGGTGTGATGATTTTCGCCGAGCCGCGCTTTGCCACCGCCATTATCGAGGAGCGCGACCTCGCCGGCCGCGCCGATCTCGATGACGAGCTTGATCGCGTCGTCACAAGGTTGATCGAGCGCCGCCCGGACATCAAGCTGCTGTTCCTGGTCGGCTCCTGTCCCTCCGAAGTCATCAAGCTCGATCTCAACCGCGCCGCCGCCCGGCTCGATGCGCGGTTTGGCCGTCTGCCGCGCATTCTCGCCTATTCCGGCAGTGGCATCGAGACCACGTTTACCGAAGGTGAGGATGCCTGTCTCGAGGCGCTGGTTCCCACCCTCGCCAATGCGGGCACGGACGCTTCGTTGATGGTGGTCGGCGCGGTCGCCGATATCGTCGAGGATCAGTTCCGCCGCCTGTTCGCCGCCATCGGCATCGAACGGGTCGATTTCCTGCCGGCGCGCCATGCCGGTGCGATGCCTGCGGTCGGACCCGCCACCAAATTCATCCTGGCCCAGCCCTTCCTCGCCGCCACCGCGCGCGCGTTGCAGGAGCGCGGCGCCCGCCGGATCGCCGCACCCTACCCGCTCGGCGCCGAAGGCACCCGCCTCTGGGTCGAAGCCGCTGCCGCCGCGTTCGGCATCGACCCCGCCCGCACCGCGAGCGTGCTGGCGCTGCCCGCCCGCCGCGCCGCCGAGTCGCTGGCCAGCGTGCGCGCCAAACTCGCCGGCCGCAGAATCTTTTTCTTCCCCGATTCGCAGTTGGAAATCCCGCTGGCCCGTTTCCTGTCGCGTGAATGCGGCGCTGAACTGGTCGAAATCGGCACCCCGTTCCTGCATCGCGACCTGATGGAGGCCGAACTGGCGCTGTTGCCGGTCGCTACCCAGCTTTCCGAAGGCCAGGACGTCGAACGCCAGCTCGACCGTTGCCGCGCTGAACGGCCCGACCTGGTGATCTGCGGCCTCGGCCTCGCCAATCCGCTCGAGGCCGAGGGCATCGCCACCAAATGGTCGATCGAACTGGTGTTCAGCCCGATCCATGGTTTCGAGCAGGCCGCCGACCTCGCCAATCTGTTCGCCCGGCCGCTCGCGCGCCGCGCGCTGCTTTCGGTGTAGCCCGATGCAACTGACGCTCTGGACCTATGAAGGCCCCCCCCATATCGGCGCGATGCGGATCGCCACCGCGATGCAGGGCGTGCACTATGTGCTGCACGCACCGCAGGGGGACACTTACGCCGATCTGCTGTTCACCATGATCGAGCGGCGCGACCGCCGCCCGCCGGTTACCTACACCACATTCCAGGCGCGCGACCTCGGTTCGGATACCGCAACCCTGTTCAAGGATGCGGTGCGCGATGCCTATGCGCGGTTCAAACCCGAGGCGATGATCGTCGGTGCGTCCTGCACCGCCGAGCTGATCCAGGACGATCCGGGCGGCCTCGCCGCCGCTCTCGGCTTGCCGATCCCGGTGATCCCGCTCGAACTGCCGGCGTATCAGCGCAAGGAAAACTGGGGTGCGGCCGAGACGTTCTATCATCTGGTGCGCGCTGCGACCAACGGCGTTGCCCCGCCGGACCGGACGTCCCACCCCGTCTCGGTCAATATCCTCGGCCCGGCTGCGCTCGGGTTTCGTCACCGCGACGATCTGCTCGAAGTGACCGACCTGCTGGGTAAACTCGGGGTGTCGATCAACGTGATCGCGCCGCTCGGCGCTCGTTTCGCCGATCTCGCGCGCCTCCCCGCGGCCACCGCCAATATCGTGCTCTATCCCGAAATCGCCGGCACGGCGGCGGCCTATCTCGGTCGCAAATTTGGCCAGAAGAGCATCGCCACGGTGCCGATCGGGCTGAACGCCACGCGCGAATTCGCCGCCGAGATCGCGGCCCTGACCGATCGCGCGGTGCCGGATGATCTGGAGAGCCAGGCACGGTCATCATGGTATGCCCGCTCGGTCGACAGCACCTATCTGACCGGTAAGCGCGTCTTCATCTTCGGCGATGCCAGCCACGCCATCGCGCTTGCCCGCGTCGCCGCCACTGAAATCGGCTTCACTGTGGTCGGGCTCGGCAGCTACAGCCGTGAGTTCGCCCGCGAGGTGAAGGCCGCCGCGGCGCTTTACAACATCGAAGCCCTGATCAGCGACGACTACCTGACCATCGAAGCCGCGATCGCCGCCGCCCAGCCTGAACTGGTGCTTGGCACGCAGATGGAACGCCACATCGCCAAACGCCTCGGCATTCCCTGCGCGGTGGTCTCCGCCCCCACCCATGTGCAGGATTTTCCCGCCCGCCACTCGCCCTTCGCCGGGTTCGAGGGCGCGAACGTACTGTTCGACACGCTGACCCATCCGCTGATGATGGGACTCGAAGAGCATCTGCTCGGCATGTTCCGCGAGGATTTCGAGTTCAACGACCAGGCCGCCCCCTCGCATCTCGGCATCGAGGCCACCG
>NZ_JBMFGY010000006.1:27263-63013 GCF_049977125.1 Acidiphilium sp.
GCCTCGCGTTCCGGCATCGAGGCTGCGGCGGTGCCGGCCGCGCCGGGCGGGAACGATGCCGCGCTGCCGCAGGTGGGCTGGGAGCCCTCAGCCGAGGCGGAGCTCAAGAAAATCCCGTTCTTCGTGCGCGGCAAGGCCCGCCGCAACACCGAATTATTTGCCGCCGAGCATGGCGTGACCCTGATCACGATTGAAACGATTTATGATGCAAAAGCCCATTTCTCCCGCTGACAACGCGACGCCGATCCGCGTTGCCATCGTCACGATGGACAGCCATCTGGATGGTGTGATCGAGGCCGGGCGGAAATCGCTGATCGAGGAATATCCCGGCCTGTCGATTGAACTGCACACCGCCGATCATTGGGCCTCGAGCAAGACCGCTCTGGCCGCCTGCACCGCCGCGATCGGCTCGGCCGACATCGTGATCGCGACCATGCTGTTCCTCGACGAACATATCCGTCTGGTGCAGCCCGCCCTTGCCGCACGGCGCGATCATTGCGACGCGATGCTTTGCGCCCTGTCGGCCGCGGAAGTGGTCAACCTCACGCGCCTCGGCCGGCTCGACATGAGCAAGGAGGGAAGTGCGGCCCTCAAATTCCTGAAGAATCTTCGCCCCAAGCGCAAGGATTCCTCGGCCGCCGAATCGCAGATGCGCACATTGCGCCGCCTGCCGAAAATGCTGAAGCTGATTCCCGGCGCTGCCCAGGATCTGCGCAGCTATTTTCTTGCCCTGTCCTATTGGCTTGCCGGATCGTCGGACAATGTCGAGAGTCTGATGCGCATGCTGATCCGGCGTTATGCGTCAGGTCCGCGCGGGGTGCTGAAAAGCAAGGTCGCGGCCCCGGCGCCGCGGGAATACACCGAGGTTGGCGTGTATCATCCGCGCATGCCGGGTCACATCGGCACCGACCGTGCCGCGGTGCCACGGTGCGCGCATGCGCATGGCACCGTCGGGCTGGTTTTGTTGCGCAGCCTGATCATTTCGAACGATTGCGCGCATTACGATGGCGTGATCGCGGCGATCGAGGCGGCGGGCTATCAGGTCTTGCCGGTGTTTGCCGCCGGGCTCGACGCCCGGCCGGCGATGGAGCGGTATTTCGTCAAGGACGGTATCCCCACCGTCGATGCGATTGTCTCGTTGACGGGGTTTTCGCTGGTCGGCGGTCCTGCCTACAACGATTCGAAAGCGGCCGAGGCGGTGCTCGCAGCGCTCGATGTCCCTTATCTGTCGGCCCATGCGCTCGAATTCCAGCCGATTTCGACCTGGGAAGCCGATCCGCGCGGTCTCACCCCGATCGAGGCGACCATGATGGTCGCCCTGCCGGAACTCGATGGCGGGATCGTGCCGATGACGTTCGGGGGGCGGATCGGCGGCAGTGGGCCGACCGCGCGGGCGATGACCGTCCATGCCGAGCGCGCGACGATGCTGGCCAACCGCGTCGCGAGGTTGATCCGTCTGCGCAAGGCCGCTCGTGCGGAGCGGCGCATTGGTCTGGTGATTTTCAACTTTCCACCCAATGCGGGGGCGACCGGCACCGCCGCTTATCTTTCGGTGTTCCGCTCGCTCTACAATACGCTCGGTGCCCTGCGTGACGCGGGCTACACGGTTGAAATGCCGGCGGATGTCGAAACCCTGCGCGAGATGATCTGCGTCGGCAATGCCGCCCAGTATGGCGCGCCCGCCAATGTCGCTGTGAAAATCCCGCGTGATGATCATGTCCGGCGTGAGCCGCATCTCGCGGAGATCGAGAAAATCTGGGGACCCGCGCCGGGGCGGCAGAATTCCGATGGCGCGTCGATCTTCATCGTTGGCGTGCAACTCGGCAATGTTTTCATCGGCGTCCAGCCCGCCTTCGGGTTCGAGGGTGACCCGATGCGCCTGATGTTCGAAGGCGGCTTCGCGCCCACCCATGCGTTCAGCGCCTTCTACCGCTGGCTGCGCGAGGATTTTGCGGCTCATGCCGTGCTGCATTTCGGCACCCATGGCGCGCTTGAATTCATGCCGGGCAAACAAGCCGGCATGACCGGCAAATGCTGGCCCGATCGGCTGATCGGTGACCTGCCCAATTTTTATCTCTACGCCTCCAACAACCCGTCGGAGGGCATGCTCGCCAAGCGCCGCGCCAATGCCACGCTGATCAGCCACCTTACCCCGCCGGTGACCCAGGCCGGGCTCTATCGCGGCCTCGCCGACCTCAAGGCGAATGTGCTGCATTGGCGCGGCCTGCCGCCGGAAACCCAGGCTTGTGAACGTCACGACCTTGAGGCGTTGATCCAGGCCGAAGCCGCCAAACTCGACCTTGCCGCTGCCGAACCGGCCTGGGGCGAAACCGCCGCCGCCGCGATCGCGCAGCTCAACATCGCTTTGCTCGACCTCGAATATTCCCTGATCCCGATGGGTCTGCACGTGGTCGGCAACCCGCTCGACGCCACGCAGCGCCGCGAACTGCTCGACGCCGCCGGCATCACCGAGCCGCGCGAGCGCGCCAGGATCGATGCCTTGCTCGGCACCGATCACGAGATTCCCGCCATCATCAAGGCGCTCGACGGGCGCTACATCCGCCCCACCCCGGGCGGCGACATTCTGCGCAATACCGATGTGTTGCCGACGGGGCGCAATATTTATGGTTTCGATCCGTTCCGGATGCCGAGCCCCTACGCGGTGAGCGACGGCGCGCGCCAGGCCGACCGGCTGATCGCCCGCCACCACGCGGAATCCGGTGCGCTGCCGGAAACCGTCGCCATGGTGCTCTGGGGTTCGGACAATCTGAAATCCGAGGGTGGCCCGATCGCCCAGGCGCTCTGGCTGATGGGCGCGCGCCCCCGCCGCGATTCCTACGGCCGCCTCGCCGGCGCCGAACTGATCCCGATCGCAGAGCTCGGCCGCCCGCGCATCGACGTGGTGATTACCCTGTCGGGTATTTTTCGCGACCTGCTGCCGCTGCAGACCAAACTTCTTGCCGAAGCCGCCCTGCTCGCCGCCGAAATCGACGAACCTTTCAGCCAGAACTTCATTCGCAAGCATACGCAGGATTTCATCGCCCAGCACGGCGGCAGCATCGAAGATGCCGCCCTGCGCGTGTTCAGCAACGGCGACGGCACCTATGGCGCCAACGTCAATCAGCTCGTCGATTCCGGCGCCTGGCAGAACGAGGATGAACTCGGCAACGCCTTCGTCAAGCGCAAGGGCTTCGCCTACGGGGTGGCCGGCCGCGCCGAACGGCACGACGCGGTCTTCGGTGCTATTCTGAAAACCGTCGATGTGGCTTATCAGAATCTCGAATCGCTTGACCTCGGCGTGACCACCATCGATCATTATTTCGATGGTCTCGGCGGCATGAGTCGCGCTGTGAAGGCGGCCCGCGGTACCGATGCGTGCCTCTATATCGGCGATCAGACCACCAGCGACGGCACCATCCGCACCCTGAGCGAACAGGTCTCGATCGAAACCCGCACCCGCATGCTCAACCCGAAATATTTCGAAGCCATGCTCTCCCACGGCTCGGAAGGCGTGCGCAACATCGAAGCCTCGGTCACCAACACGCTCGGCTGGTCCGCCACCACAGGGCAGGTCGAACCGTGGATCTATCGCGAAATCAGCAATGTCTTCGTGCTCGACCCCGAGATGCGCGACCGGATTGCGAAACTCAACCCGATCGCCTCGGCCAAAATCGCGGGACGTCTGCTGGAAGCCCATGAGCGGAATTACTGGACGCCGGATGACGCAACGCTCGAAGCGCTGCGGGCCGCCGGCGCCGAACTGGAAGACCGGCTCGAAGGGCTGGAAATGGAGCGCGCAGCATGAATGATATCACGACGGCCAACAAACTCGCCGCGCGCATCCAGGGGTCGAGTTGCAGCACCTCCTGTGGCGATGGCGAGGGCAGCATGCAGGTGGCGCTCGACCCGCAGGTGAAGATCACCGGCGCCAAAGTCTTCGCGATCTATGGCAAGGGGGGGATCGGCAAGAGCACGACATCGTCGAATCTTTCCGCCGCCTTCAGCCGTCTCGGCAAGCGCGTGCTCCAGATCGGCTGCGATCCGAAGCATGATTCCACCTTCACGCTGACCAAGCGCCTGGTGCCCACGGTGATCGATGCGCTGGAAGCGGTCGATTTCCATCCCGAAGATCTCCGGATCGAGGATTTCGTCTATGAAGGTTTCGGCGGTGTGCAATGCGTCGAGGCCGGCGGCCCGCCGGCCGGCACCGGCTGCGGCGGGTATGTCGTTGGCCAGACCGTCAAACTTCTGAAAGAGCATCATCTGCTCGAAGATTCCGACGTGGTGATTTTCGATGTGCTGGGCGATGTCGTGTGCGGCGGCTTCGCCGCCCCGTTGCAGCACGCCGATCGCGCCCTGATCGTCACCGCCAATGATTTCGACAGCATCTTCGCGATGAACCGCATCGTCGCGGCGATCGCGGCGAAAGCGAAAAACTATAACGTCCGTCTCGGTGGCGTCATCGCCAACCGCTCGGCCGCGACCGACCAGCTCGATAAATACAACGCCGCCACCGGACTTTCGACCCTCGCCCGCTTCGCCGATCTCGACGTCATCCGCCGCTCACGCCTGAAAAAATCGGTGCTGTTCGAAATGGAGGACAGCCCGGAGCTCGACGCGGTGCGCGCCGAATACATGGCCCTGGCTGAAACGCTTTGGGCGGGTGTTGAACCCCTCACCGCCGTGCCGCTGAAGGATCGCGAGATTTTTGACCTGCTGGGGTTCGAATAATGCCAGGAACGTTACAGGCGCAAACGTATCAACTCCGTCGCAGCGAGATCGAGACCTATTTCGACCGCACCGCTGCCGCGACCTGGGCGCGGCTGACCTCGGATGCGCCGGTCAGCGGCATCCGTGCGAAGGTGCGCGCCGGGCGTGATGCCATGCGTGCCACGTTGCTGTCCCTGCTGCCCGATGATCTCACCGGCGCGCGCCTGCTCGATGCCGGCTGCGGCACTGGCGCGCTGGCGCTCGAAGCCGCCCGGCGTGGGGCCGATGTCGTCGCGGTGGATCTCTCGCCCACGCTGGTCGATCTCGCGCGTGCGCGCGCCGCGCACGACCCGGTGTCCGTGCGGGTCGATTTCCGGTCCGGCGACATGCTCGACGAGGCCTATGGCACGTTCGATTTCATGGTCGCGATGGATTCCTTGATCCATTACCAGCGCCACGACGTGGTGGCGTCGCTCGGCCGCATCGCACCACGGGTGCGTCAGAGCATGATCTTCACCTTCGCGCCCGGCACGCCGCTGTTGATCACCGCGCGCATGATCGGCCGCTTGTTTCCCCGCAGCGATCGCTCGCCGGCGATCGAGCCGCAGCCGGAACGGAAACTCCACGCCGAGTTGATGCGCCACCCGGAAATCGCGGGTTTCTCGCTCGGGCGCACGCGGCGGATTTCCCATAGTTTCTATATCTCCCAGGCGCTGGAGTTGTCGCGATGAAACCGCCGCTCGAGACCAAATTCGCCCCGTTCTGGATGCGCCTCGACAAGAGCTGGCTCCCCTTCGCCGATGCGGCGACCCCGGAATTGCCGATGCGCCGCCTGCTGCGCCTGTCGCTGTTCCAGCTCACGGTCGGCATGTCGGCTGCGCTGCTGATCGGCACGTTGAACCGTGTCATGATCGTCGAGCTGCATGTCTCGGCGGCTCTGGTCTCGTTCATGATCGCGCTGCCGCTACTGCTCGCGCCGGTGCGCGCGGTGATCGGCTTTCGCTCTGATGGTTATCGCTCGGTGTTCGGCTGGCGCCGGGTGCCGTTCATCTGGTTCGGCACCATGGCGCAGTTCGGGGGGCTTGCGGTGATGCCGTTCGCCCTGATCATTCTGAGCGGAAATGCGGTCGGATTGCCGATCTATGGCAAAATCGGCGGTGCGCTGGCGTTTCTGCTGGTCGGCGCGGGGATGCACACCACCCAGACCGCCGGCCTCGCGCTGGCGACCGATCTGGCCCCGGAACATGCCCGTCCCCGCGTGGTCGCCATGCTTTGCGCGATGCTGCTCGGCGGCATGATCTTCGGCGCCTTGCTGTTCGGTTGGCTGCTCACGCCCTACAACCAGTTCCACATGATCCAGGTGATCCAGACCACGGCGCTGATCACCATTGCATTGAACTCGATCGCGCTCTGGAAACAGGAACCCCGCCGCCGCTACGCCGATGACGAGGCCCTGCCGGACCGTCGCGCCGGGATGGAGTCGCTTTCGGCCGCCTGGGGCCTGTTCCGCGCACAGCCGCTTGCGATCCGCCGGCTGGTTACCATCGGCCTCGGCACGCTTGCCTTCTCGATGCAGGACATTCTGCTCGAACCCTATGGCGGCCAGGTGCTGCGCCTGCCGGTCGGTGAAACCACCGCGCTGACCGCGATGCTCGCGGCCGGTGCCGGCACCGCCGCCATGGTTGCGCGCTGGCGCCTGACCCGCAACGGCGATCCCTACCGCGTCGCCGCCGCCGGTGTGCTGGTCGGGCTACTTGCGTTCAGCTGTGTCATTTTCGCGGCGCCCCTGCATTCGGGCCTCGTATTCGGCGCGGGCGTCGGCATGATCGGCTTTGGCGGCGGGTTGTTCCTGGTTGGCACCCTCTCCGATGCAATGAGCCGCGTGATCGGCGACATGAGCGGTCTTGCGCTGGGAGCCTGGGGGGCCGTTCAGGTGCTCGCCTCGGGCATCGCCATCGCCATCGCGGGCGTGCTGCGCGGCACCATCGCGACCCTTGCCACCCACGGCGCCTTCGGCCCCAGTTTCACCGGTCCGGCTGTGGGATACGATGCCGTCTATCACGTCGAGGTTTATCTGCTGTTCGCTACGCTGATCGCGATCGGGCCGCTGGTCCGGCGCACGTCCACCACAATCACCCAACCCACTGGCCTGACGCAGCACGACGCTGCGTTCGGTATGAAATAATAACGAGGTCTGTCATGCAAACCGGTGCAATAACCCCCTATATCGATGTCGCCCAACTCACCCTGTACGGGTTCTGGATCTTTTTCGTCGGGTTGGTGATCTATCTCCAGCGCGAGGGCAAGCGCGAGGGCTATCCGCTGGTCACCGGCGATAAGGGCAAGCGCCTTGAGGGATTTCCGCTGGTTCCGGCGCCGAAAACCTTCATCCTGCCCGAGGGCAAGACCAAATCGGTGCCCTGGAACGAACCGATCGAGGTGATCAACGCGCGTTCGAGCGCACCGTGGGACGGCGCGCCGATCGAACCGCTTGGCAACCCGATGCTCGACGGCATCGGCCCCGCCGCCTACACGCTGCGCGAGACCACGCCCGAGCGGATGCCCGATGGCGAGGCCCGTTTTGCCCCGATGCGCGTCGCGACCGATCACTGGGTCGCCGCCGAAGACCCCGATCCGCGCGGCGCCCCGGTGATCTGCTGCGATGGTGTGATCGGCGGGACCGTGGTCGATATCTGGGTCGATCGTGCCGACCAGATGCCGGCGTGGCTCGAAGCCAGTGTCGTCTCCGATCCGGCCCGGCGCGTGATGATCCCGATCAACCTGACGCGGGTGGTTTCCAATGACAATCCGTTCGACAATGCCTGGGTCAGCTTCGGCAGCATCGTGAGCGGCAGTCGCGGCCGGGCGGGTCTGCCGCGGTCGGCGAGCGGCGTGTCGGTCAAGGTTGGTTCGGTCACCGCGGCGCAATTCGCCATCGCACCGGGTCTGGGTTCGCCCGATGTCATCACCCCGCGCGAGGAAGACCGGCTCTCGGCCTATTTCGCCTCGGGCTATCTCTACGCGACACCGGCCCGCGCGGAGCCGCTGCTATGAGCGCGCCGCGCGGACTGCCGCATGCGCTTCCGGCTGGGGAAACCCAGCTCTGGCAGGGCTCGCCGAATTTCCGCGCGCTGGCCGTGGGTGCGTTCCATGTGCGGGTCTGGGCGGCCTATGTCGCCGTCATGCTCGCCTGGGGCGTGATCAGCGCGGTGATCTCGCATCACTCGCTGCGCGTTGCCGAGGCGGCGGGGTTTTGGTCGCTGCTGCTGGGATTAACCGCCCTCGGCATCGTGCTCGCCTTTGCCTATCTGACGGCGCGCACCACGATCTATACCATCACCGACCGCCGGATCGTGATCTGCTACGGTGCGGCGATCCGCAAGCATTTCAACCTGCCGTTCACGGCGATCCAGGCCGCCGGCCTGCGCACGGCCGCCGATGGCAGCGGGGACATTGTGCTGACGCCTCAAACCGATCGTCGATTGTCCTATCTGTTGCTCTGGCCGCATGTTCGTGCCGGCAAGCGCGGCCGGGTCGAGCCGGTGCTGCGCGGTATCCCGGATGCCGCGCGCGTTGCCCGCCTGCTGATCGATGCGCTCGATCCGGCGCGTCAGGCCAGTTCGATCATCCCGATCACGTCGGGTGAGGCGGCGCGTGCCGATATCCGCCAGGATGTCGGGGTCATGGATACCGATCTGGCCTCACGCGGTCGCGCGGCATGAGCGGCGCGGCCCATCATCACGACGACGAAGCCCCCTACGTTCCGCGTTGGGCGGTGATCGCGGCCGGCTGCGCGATGGTGGGGACCATCCTGCTCGCGACGGTCGCCCGCCTCACCACGCCAAGCTACACGCTGCCAACCGCGACGGCCCCGATCATGGCGCTGCGCTTCATCCAGACCCGGTCCCAGGCGCTGATCGTCCAGAATGCCGCGACAGGACGGCGGGTTACCGTGATCGCGCCGGCCGATGATGCGTTTCTGCGCACCACTTTGCGGACCATGATCGAAACCCGCGACCGCGATGGCATCTCCCGCACCGCGCCGTTTCTGCTGGTGCCGGCAGTGCGCGGCGCCCTGATCCTTGACGATCCGGCGACCGGCGAACACATTGACCTCCAGGCGTTCGGCCCCAGCAATGCCGGCCAATTCAAGGCTCTGATGGTCAACAACGGAGACAAATCATGATCGGCACCAAACAACGTATCGACCTGCGCTGCCTGATCGACTTCGAGCAGACACCGGAAAGCCTGCATGCCCATGTGATTCCCCAGGATGTCGAGATCTGGCCGGGCGATGAGATTTTACCTCTCGACGTGCCGAATATGGTCGCCTTCGGGGAGAGTTTGACCGGCGAATGTCACGCCACTTTGCTGCGCGCCGGACGGTTCGAGCGGTTCTGGACCCAGTTCCGCTCGTTGTTCGAAATCGCCGAACTCTACGAAGTTGGTTTCCAACCGCTCGATGATGTCAATATCGCGACCATCCATAACGGAGTCTGAGACCATGAACGCCGTGACCGAAAGCGTCAAAGCGCCCAACGCCCAGACCGAAGCGGCCCGGAACAGCACTATGCTGAGCCCGCGCTTTTATACCACCGATTTCGCCGCCCTCGATAAAATCGACGTCGAGCCGATCCGCGCCCAGTGGGAAACCCTGATGGCCGAGCTGAAATCCGACCCCAACAAAGGGCATTTCGCCCGCACCGACGAATTCAAGGTCGATATTTCGGGCATGCCCGAGGCGCTGCGGCGTGAGTTTCTCGATTTTCTGGTCAGTTCGGTCACGGCCGAATTTTCCGGTTGTGTGCTCTATGCGGAAATCAAGAAACGCGTCGCCAATGAAGATCTGCGCCGCTTGTTCGGCTATATGAGCCGCGATGAAGCGCGCCACGCTGGTTTCATCAACGAGGCATTGCGCGATCTGGACACGAGGGTTGATCTCGGTTTCCTCACACGCGCGAAAAAATATCATTTCTTCAAACCGAAATTCATTTTTTACGCGACCTATCTGTCCGAAAAAATCGGCTACGCCCGCTACATCACGATTTTCCGCCAGCTCGAAAAACACCCTGAATTGCGCATCCATCCGATCTTCAAATGGTTCCGCGAGTGGTGCAACGATGAATTCCGCCATGGCGAGGCGTTCGCCCTGCTGATGCGCGCCAACCCGTGGATGCTCACCGGCCTGAACACACTCTGGGTGCGGTTCTTCCAACTCGCGGTGTTTGCGACGATGTATGTGCGTGACCATGCGCGGCCACATTTCCACGCCGCCCTCGGCCTCGATCCCACGGAATACGACATGCAGGTGTTCCGCATCACCACGAAAATCGCCGAACAGGTCTTTCCGATCACGCTCGACATCGAAAACCCCAAATTCCTCGCAGGGCTGGAACGCCTCCGCAAGATCGACGTCGCGAACCAGGCGATCCGCGATGAGCACGGCATCGCGGCCCGGTTCCAGCGCGCCATCCACGCCGTGCAGGCGGTGGTCGCGTTCGGCGGACTCTATCTGATGCGTCCGAAAGCGCATGCGTTGCCGGCCGAGATCCGCCTGCAGCCGTCCTGGTAAACCGAAGGAACGCCGTTCATGAGCAACTACATCATTCCCGGTCTGTTTGCCCTGTTCGTCTGGTGGTTCAGCACCGGCGCGATCATTTTTCTCGACGGTCTGCCCCGCACCACGTTCAAATGGAGTATGCTGGGGGCGAGCGCGGTGTTCGCCATCTGTGTCATCGGGCTGGTCAAGGTCAGCGGCGAGACCACCGTCGCCGCCGCCTACTGGGCGTTCGGCTTCGGCCTGTTCGCCTGGGGTTGGCAGGAAATCAGCTTCTACATGGGCTTCGTCACCGGACCGCGCATCGCGCCTTGCCCGGAGAACTGCAGGGGCTGGGCGCATTTCGGCCACGCGATCCAGACCAGCCTATGGCATGAACTTGCCATCATCGGCTCCGCGATCCTGATCGTGGCGCTCACCTGGGGCCAGCCTAATCAGGTTGGCGTCTGGACCTTCATGGTCCTGTGGTGGATGCACCAGAGCGCCAAGCTCAACGTCTTCCTCGGCGTGCGCAACCTGAACGAGGAGTTCCTGCCTGAGCACATGAACTTCCTGAAGAGCTTCCTCAAGCGCAAGCCGATGAATTTGCTGTTTCCGTTCTCGATCACCATTTCTACCGTGATCGGCACCATCATGTTCGAGCACGCCGCCAGCGCCACCACCGGCTTTGCCCGCGCCGGCGACACGTTCATCGGCGTGATGATGGCACTCGCGATCCTTGAGCACTGGTTCCTCGTGGTGCCGCTGCCGGCCGCAAAAATCTGGGGCTGGGGCCTCAAATCGCGCAAACCGACCAAGGCGTTCGATGTCGAGATCATCGCGGGCTTCCTCGGCGCCGGCAAAACGACGTTCATGCGTCGGCGCCTCGACATGCTCGGTGCGGTGCCGCCCGAATCACGCGAGAAAACCGTGGTGCTGGTCAATGATTTCAGCACCGTCGGCATCGATGGCTCGCTGTTGCGCGGCCAGGGGGCCGATGTGGTCGAACTGCCGAACGGTTGCATCTGCTGCTCGCTGAAAAACGACCTCGCCAGCCAGTTGGAGGATGTCGTCGGCAAATTCGCCCCCGACCGCGTGCTGATCGAACCCTCCGGCGTCGCCGATCTCGCCTCGCTGATCGGTGTGCTCGAACGCCCCGCGATCGTGCCGTTCAAGCGCAGCCTCACCGTGATCACCATGATCGACGCCAGCGCCTTTCTCGGCGATTATGCCGAAATGCAGGCGCATTTCAGTGCTCAGGCGCGTCTCGCCTCGCTTCTGATCGTCAACAAGACCGATCTGGTCAGCGCCGCTGAACGTGACACGGTCGAAGAGACCTTGCAGCGGCTCAACCCGGATGTGCGGATCATCACCGCGCGCTACGGGGCGGTGCCGGCCGATGCCTTCGCGCTCAGCTCGAAAACCCGCAAGGACCCGACGGCCGCCGATGATGAGCGCGATGCCGCGCCGCGGATCAGCACGCAGCGTCACGAGTCGGAATATCAACCCAAACCGAGCGTGCCGCTTCAGGCGCAAGCCACGCCGCGCGCGGCACCCGCGCCTGTCGTCGCGCCCGAGGCGCATGATGACCACGCGCATACGCATCACGACCACGCCGAGCATCATCACACCGGCTGCACCGACAGCGCCTGCACCGACCCTGATCATCACCATGATCACGACCACGCCCATCAGGACGCGCTGGGCTTCGCCTCCTGGGCCGGTACACTCGACACGATCTGCGATGCCGATGCCCTGCGCCGGGTGCTCGACGCTGCCGTCGCCGGTGATTTCGGCACCATCGCCCGCCTGAAGGGGCTCGCCCGCTCCGGTCGTGGCTGGGTGCAGTTCGATATTGCCGGTCACCGCGCCAGCATCTGTGCTTTTGCCGCCCCGGCTGACGAGCAACCCCGGGTCGTCGCGATCGGCCGCAATCTTGACGATGCCGGCCTCGCCGCCGCTTTCGCGGGGTGCTCGATGCGCCTCGCCGCCGAGTAGCCGGCGACCGGCGCAAAACAATTCGAGCATGACCGGTTTCGACCGGCCATGCTCGTTTGCTATCGGGCGGGATCTTCGATCGCGTCCTCAGCCCGGTCGAGCTGATGACCCGCTCAACCGAGACCGCCGAAACGGTTACCCGCCCGCGGCACCGTGGCGCAGGGCGGCGATATTTTCGGCATAGCGATTAGGGCCACCGCGGAAGACCGAGGACCCGGCGACAAACACGTTCGCGCCGGCTTTAACGCAGGCGCCGATATTTTCGGGAGCGATGCCGCCATCGAGTTCGAGGCTGATGTCGCGGTCGCCGATCATTTCGCGGACGCGGCGGATTTTTGGCAGCTGGCTGGCGAGAAAGCTCTGGCCGCCGAAACCGGGATTGACGGTCATGATCAGAACGAGGTCGAGCTGATCGAGTACGTAGGTGAGCGCATCCTCATGCGTGCCGGGGCAGAGAGCGACGCCGGCCTTGCATCCCCGCGCCTTGATCGCCTGGACGGTACGATCGAGATGGGTGGTGGCCTCGGCATGGATTGTGATGATGTCGGCCCCGGCATCCGCGAAGGCGTCGAGATAGGCATCGACCGGCGATATCATCAGATGACAGTCGAAAGTGGCGGCGGTGTGCCGGCGCAGCGACTTGATCACCACCGGGCCGAAGGTGAGGTTGGGGACGAAATGGCCGTCCATCACGTCGATATGCACCCAATCCGCCCCGGCTTCGATCACGCCGCGCGTTTCCTCGCCGAGAATGGAAAAATCCGCCGAGAGGATCGACGGCGCGATCAAGGCGGTTCTGGTGGCGGTTTTTTCAAGCATCGGGGTTGCCTATGGGAGTGTTGTCCGAATCGATGGCCATGGAGAAGACGCGGCTGCCAAGCAAATCGCTCGGTTCGATGATCGTGAGCATTTCCGGATCGATCGGCCCCTCATGGGCGATCAGGCGGTTGGCCTGGCGCAGACGGGCGCGGTCGAGCGCATTGCGGATCGAGCGGGCATTCGAAAAATAGGGCTGTTCACGGCGGCGGGCAATATAGCGATCCATCACTTCCCGCGCTTCGGGGCTGAAATGGTAGTTCTGGCGCTTCAGCATAGTGTCGCTGATCGAGAGGAGTTCGCTGTTGTCATAATCGGGAAAGTCGATGTGATGCGCGATGCGCGAGCGGAACCCGGGATTGAGGGTAAAGAATTTGTCCATCCGGTCGGCATAGCCGGCGAGGATCACGACGAGGTCCTCGCGCTGGTTCTCCATCACCTGGAGCAGGATCTCGATCGCTTCCTGGCCATAGTCGCGTTCGTTGTCGGGACGATAGAGGTAATAGGCCTCATCGATGAACAGAACGCCGCCGATGGCTTTTTTCAGGATTTCCTTGGTCTTTGGCGCGGTGTGGCCGATATACTGACCGACCAGATCATCACGGGTGACTGAAATCAGCTGGCCCTGGCGCACGAACCCGAGCGCCTTCAGAATGCTGGCCATGCGCAGGGCAACAGTGGTTTTGCCGGTGCCGGGGTTGCCGGTAAATGACATGTGAAGCGTCGGCGCTTCGGTGGCGAGGCCGTATTTCTGGCGGACCCGCTCAACCAGCAGCAGGGCGGCGATTTCCCGGATCCGCGCCTTGACCGGCTTCAGGCCGACCAGATCACGCTCCAGACCGTCGAGCACGTCGGTGATGCCCGCGGTCGCGAATTCGGCTTTCAGATCGATCGGTTCCCGGTGCCGGGTGGCGGCGTCGGCGGCTAGGTCGAGCATTCTCGGTATCCCCTCGGGACCGCGGCGATGGTGACCAGAGCCGCGTGTTCGTAACGACGATATGGCGCGGCCCGCCATGAGGTTCGCACCTCATGACGGACCGGACCATGGCAGGTCTCAGGCGCCGTAACGCTCGCCTTCGGGCTTCTGCAGCACATAGGCGCGGGTTTCGTAGCGCATGTTGCGCCCGCCGGTTTCCTGGCGGGTGAGCATGAAGCCGGGCTCCTCGCTCGGGCGCTGCACCAGGAAGGAGATGCGCAGCGACTCCCAGGTGTCGGTAGCGTCGAACGCGCTCAGGCGGATGTAGCATTCCGTGTGAATGCGCCGGCAGTCGTTCAATTCACCCATGATCGCCTTCGCGTCACGGATGTCGAACATCGGCAGGCCCCACATTTCCCAATAGGTGTTACGGGGATGCGGGTCGTCGGTGTATTCCAGGTTCACGGCCCAGCCGTTGTCGAGGCAATACTGGACCTGTTTGGTGATCTGCTCGTCGGTCAGGTCGGGCAGGTAGGAGAAGCAGCCTTGGGTAATGCGCATGATATTTTGATCCTCAGTATGCGGGCATCGGGGACGCGACGAAATCGGGCGTATCGGTCGAGGTGTAGTCGAAGGTCACATCGCCCCAGGTATCGAGCGCCTGACGCAGCGGCAGGCAGTGGCGCGCGGCTTCCTTCAGGATTTCCGGACCTTCCTTGTAGTAGTCGCGGCCTTCGTTACGCGCCATGATCATCGCTTCGAGGGCGACGCGATTGGCCGTCGCACCGGCGGCGATGCCGTTCGGATGGCCGATGGTGCCGCCGCCGAACTGAAGGACGACGTCTTCACCGAGGTGATGGATCAGCTGGTGCATCTGGCCGGCGTGGATGCCGCCCGAGGCGACCGGCATGACCTTGCGGGTTCCCGCCCAATCCTGATCGAAGAAGATGCCATGTTCCAGGCGCATCGGGTTAAAATCCTCGCGCAGCACGTCGTAGAAGCCGCGCGTCGACAGCGGATCGCCCTCGAGCTTGCCCACCACGGTGCCGGCATGGATGTGATCGACGCCTGCGAGACGCATCCATTTGGAAATCACGCGGAACGAGATGCCATGGGTCTTGTGGCGCGTGTAGGTGCCGTGCCCGGCGCGGTGCAAATGCAGGATCATATCGTGCTTGCGCGCCCATTTCGACATCGACTGGATCGCGGTGTAGCCGATCACCAGGTCGATCATGACGACATTGGAGCCGAGTTCGTGCGCGAAATTGGCGCGCTCGTACATTTCCTCCATCGTGCCGGCAGTGACGTTGAGATAGGTGCCCTTGACCTCGCCGGAGACCGCCTGGGCGCGGTTGACCGCTTCCATGCAGTAAAGGAACCGGTCACGCCAATGCATGAAGGACTGGCTGTTGATATTTTCGTCGTCCTTGGTGAAATCGAGGCCGCCCTTGAGCGCCTCGTACACCACGCGGCCATAATTGCGGCCGGAAAGGCCGAGTTTCGGCTTGACCGTGGCACCGAGCAGGGGACGGCCGAATTTGTCGAGACGTTCACGCTCGACCACGATGCCGGTGGACGGGCCATCGAAGGTCTTTACATAGGCGACCGGCAGACGCATGTCCTCGAGGCGGAGCGACTTCAGGGGTTTGAAGCCGAACACGTTGCCGATGATCGAGGCGGTGAGGTTGGCGATCGAGCCGGGTTCGAACAGGGCGAGATCATAGGCGATATAGGCGAAAAACTGGCCGGGCGCGTTCGGCACCGGATCGACCCGGTAGGCCTTGGCGCGGTATTTTTCGCAAGCGGTCAGCCGGTCGGTCCAGACCACGGTCCAGGTCGCGGTTGAGCTTTCGCCGGCGACGGCGGCGGCCGCCTCGATCTCATCGACGCCGTCCTGCGGTGTGATGCGGAACAAGGCGATGACGTCGGTGACCTTGGGCTCGTAATCCGGCTCCCAATAGCCCATTTTCTTGTAGGCCATGACGCCGGATTTATAGCGCTCCTTGCCGTGGACGGTCTTGGTGTCCTCGGCGATGATCGGGGTTGGTGTGTCCATAGATCGGTACTCCGGTTGGTGATTGTCGTTCAGGCGGCGGCGCGGATCGAAAAGACGGGATCGAGACTGCCTGACGCATACTGGCGTGCCATGGCGGCCAGCGAGTGAGGCTTGATCCGAGACGCCTGGCCCGCTGTGCCGAACGCTTCGAATCGTTGTTTGCAGAGATCACGCAGCGCGGCGGTCGCCGGCTTCATGAACTGACGCGGGTCGAATTCCGATGGTTTCTCAAACGCGACCTTGCGGATCGCCACGGCCATCGCGAGGCGGCAATCGGTATCGATATTGACCTTGCGCACACCGTGCTTGATGCCGACCAGAATTTCCTCGATCGGCACGCCCCAGGTCTGCGGCATCTTGCCACCGTATTTGTTGAACTCTTCCTGCAAATCCTGCGGCACTGAGGATGATCCATGCATGACCATGTGCAGGGCCGGCATTTTCTCGTTGATCGCCCGGATGACGTTCATCGCAAGAATGGCGCCGTCAGGCTTGCGCGAGAATTTATAGGCGCCGTGCGAGGTGCCCATCGCCACGGCGAGCGCATCGACCTTGGTCGCCTTGACGAATTCGACCGCCTGATCCGGGTCGGTCAGAAGCTGGTCATGGGAAAGCGCGCCCTCGGCGCCGTGGCCATCCTCAGCCTCGCCCATGCCGGTCTCGAGGCTGCCAAGCACGCCGAGCTCACCCTCGACCGACACGCCGACCTTATGGGCCATCTCGGTGACGCGAGTGGTGATCGCGACGTTGTAATCGTAATCGGCCGGGGTCTTGGCGTCGGCCTTCAGCGAGCCATCCATCATCACGCTGGTGTAGCCGTGCTGGATCGCCGAGAGGCAGGTGCCTTCGTCGTTGCCATGGTCCTGATGCAGGCAGATCGGAATGCCGGGGTGGGTAGCCTCGGCCGCCTCGATCATTTTCGCGAGCATGACGTCGCCGGCGTAGGACCGCGCGCCGCGCGAGGCCTGCAGGATCACCGGCGAATCGGTGGCCGCCGCGGCGTCCATGATCGCGATGACCTGCTCCATGTTGTTGACGTTGAAGGCCGGAACGCCATAGCCGCGCTCGGCCGCGTGATCCAGCAACTGACGGAGGGTGATACGTGCCATGTTAGAGACCTTTCGGGCAGAGCGGCTCTGTGCGAGCCGGGTGGAGTTGTGCCAGTTCGTTCAGGGATATCAGGGAAGGCGTGGCCAGGCGGCGCGGGAGGGAAAGTGTGTCTCGTTGATTGCCGCGACAGACACGCGCCTCCGCGCCGTGCGGTGGTCGGCTCATCGGACCGCTCGTTTTCTCTGGTCCATCAATTGCATGATGACCGGCGTGAGGATGAGCTGCATCGCAAGGTCGAATTTATTGCCCGGAACCGCGATGGAATTGGCCCGCGACATGAAGCTGCCGTGCAGCATCGAGAGCAGATAGGGAAAATCGATGCCGTGCGGATTGCGGAAACGCACCACCACGATCGATTCATCGGCGGTCGGAATCCAGCGTGCAACGAACGGGTTGGACGTATCGACGGTGGGAACGCGCTGGAAATTGATGTCGGTCTCGGTGAATTGCGGACAGATGTAATGAACATAATCGGGCATCCGGCGCAGGATCGTGTCCATCACCGCCTCGGTCGAATAATGGCGGGCCTTGCTGTCACGGTGGATTTTCTGGATCCATTCGAGATTGATGACCGGAACGACGCCGATCCGGATGTCGGCATGTTTCCCGGTATCGATATCGCCATGCTTCACCGCGCCATGCAGCCCCTCGTAGAGCAGAATGTCGGTATGTTCGGGCAGATCTTCCCACGGGGTAAAGGTGCCGGGAGGAGCGCCGTATTTTTCCGACTCGCTCTGGTCGTGGATGTAATGGCGGCACTTGCCACGCCCGGTGGCGGCATAGGTCGCGAAGGTTTCCTGCAATTCGGCCAGAAGGTTGGTCTCAGGGCTGAAATGGCTGAAATGGCGGTTGCCGGCGGCCTCGGCCTCGGCCATCTTGGCCTTCATCTCGGCGCGGTCGTAGCGGTGGAAGGAATCACCCTCGAGCTGTGCCGCCTCGATGTTCTCGCGCCGGAAAATCTGCTCGAAGATATTGCGCACCGACGTGGTGCCCGCGCCGGATGAGCCGGTAACGGAAATGATCGGGTGTTTGCGGCTCATGCCAATTCATCAATCGTGCTTGTGGTTTTACGGTAAAGCGAACGGGTCTTGAACAGCGGCGACTCAGTCGTGACGCCGGCGTGATACGCCTCGGCGACCCGCGTGACCTCGTCCGCCGAGCCGAATACCAGCGGGCAGCGCTCGTGAATGGCGGTGGGGGTCATATCGAGAATCCGTGTCTGCCCATCAGTGGCGGCGGCGCCGGCCTGCTCCATCACCATGGCGATCGGGTTGGCCTCATAGATCAAACGCAACCGCCCCGCCCGATAGCCGCGCCGCTGGTCCGCCGGATACAGATAAATGCCGCCGCGCGCCAGAATCCGGAAGGCGTCGCCCACCATCGAGGCGAGCCAGCGCGTATTGAAATCCTCGCCGCGCGGTCCGTTACGACCCTTCTTGAGTTCGATGATGTAAGCGCGGATCTCAGGGTCCCAGTGGCGGAGGTTGGAGCCGTTGATCGCGTATTCGCGGGTGGTGCGCGGAACCTTGATTTCGCCGCGCGTCGCGATGAATGCGCCCGAATCAGGGTCGAGCGTGAAAATCCGGGTGCCGGCCCCCAGTGTCACCACCAGCGCGGTCTGCGGCCCATAGATCAGAAATCCGGCGGCGAGCTGGTTGCGTCCCGGCTGCAGAAACGGCGCCGTGGGATCGTCATTGATGCAGGTGCCCCCCGGCATCACCGAAAAAATCGTGCCGATCGGCGCGAGTGTGTCGATATTGGATGATCCATCGAGAGGATCGACCGCAACGGCGAGCGGGGCATGCGGATCGAGCACTTCAGGCTCATCGGCCTCCTCGGAGGCGAAGACCGAAACCGGCGCCCGTGCCAGCGCCTCGCGTAAAATCGTGTGGGTCATGGCGTCCAGCGCCTTCTGGCCATCGCCATCGATTGAGTCACCGACGATGGTGCCCAGATTTCCGGCCAGTGGCCCTCGGGCAAGAATACGTGAAATCTGGCGCCCGGCGCCTGCGATCGCGTGGATGGTCTGGCATACCGCAACCATCTGGGTGGAGCGGCCGGCGGCAAAATCAAGGTAGGAGTCGAGTCTCAATTGGTCGGTCATGTCATTTCCTCCGTGAGAGCACCACCTTTAGGCTCGTGCCGTCTTGTCCCCGCGATGCAAGTTCTATCGCAGAATTTGAATATGACATTGGATCAGAAGATAAGTAAAGATAAATTTTCTGATTAAGTAATTTAGAAAAACTAAATTAGCATGTGAAACCTTGTCAAATCACGGTGAATTCCCACGCCGACCGGAATGAAACCCTGAAAAACCAGCTTCTCTGCCAGCAATGCAGCGGGTCACCCTTGAAATTCGAGCTTAGTCGCGGCGATGCGCAGGTTCACATGAATAATTTTTTATTTTGTTTCATGCCCGCATAGAGCGAGGCGACCCATTTGCCGTAGCCGTTATAAATCACCGTCGGCACCGTCTCATCGGTGCCAATGAGACGCTCACGGGCTTGGCTCCAGCGTAATGTCGGATACTTCGGATTAACATTGGCCCAGAACCCGTACATATCCGGGCTGGTTTTCTCCCAGAACGTCTCCGGCTGATCCTTGACGAACTCGATCCGCACGATCGACTTCGCCGATTTGAATCCGTATTTCCACGGCAGCACCATTCGGATCGGCGCGCCGTCCTGCTTGGGCATCGGCTGATGATACATGCCGGTGCCGACGAAAGCGAGTTCATTGGTCGCCTCCGCCATCGTCATGCCTTCATGATACGGCCAGGGAAAAAACGGAATCGCCAGACCCGGCATCGCCCTGGCATCGGCCAGGCTCGTGTAACGAAGATATTTCGCCGCCGACAGCGGCCGCGCGAGCTTGACCAGATCGCTCACCGCAAACCCCTCCCAGGGCACCGTGATCGCCCAGGCCTCGACGCAACGATGCCGGTAGATCCGGGTTTCCACCTTCACCTTCTTCATCAGATCATCGAACGAGATGGTAAAGGGCTTCTCGACCAAACCATCGATCCTGATCGTCCAGGGCTCGACCGGCAAATTCTGCGCCGCGCGCCAGATGTCCTTCGACAATCCAAACTCATAGAAATTATTGTACCGCTCGGCATTTTTCTGCGGTGTCAGCGGCCGTCCGGGATCGAACCGCCGCGCCGCGGCCGAATAACCGCCATCCTCGATGGTCACGGCCATCGGCGTCTGCGCCCGCGCCGTGCCGATCGCGCCAAACCCCAGCGATGCCGCCCCCAACCCCGCGAGGGTCGCGCGCCGGTTCAGCACCACGGCTTCGGGTGTTGCGGCGCTCTCAGGCAGATCCCACTCACGGCGGCGCTTGATATGCATGGTTGTTCTCCTCATTCGCTATAATAGTGTTAACTCCGTCTTTCGCTCCATCACGCCGGCGTGATCTCGCGCCGATGTCACCCCAAAACCCGAGGCTGCATGACCGAACCGGCCCTCTCCCGACTCCTTTCCGTCATGGCGGCGCTGCGCGACCCGCTAACCGGCTGCCCCTGGGACCGCGCACAGGATTTTGCCTCCATCGCCCCTTATACGGTCGAAGAGGCCTATGAGGTTGCCGATGCGATCATGAAAAACGATCCATCTGCGCTGCGCGACGAACTCGGCGACCTGCTGTTCCAGGTGGTCTATCATGCTCGCCTCGCCGAAGAGCGCGGCTGGTTCGATTTCGATTCGGTGGCGCGCGGCATCACCGACAAAATGATCCGCCGGCATCCCCATGTCTTCGCCGAGGCTTCATCCCGGAATGCCAGCACCCAGATTGCGGCGTGGGAGGCCGATAAATCGCGCGAGCGCGCCGCCCGCGCCGAAACCGGCGTGCTCGACGGCATCGCCACCACCCTGCCGGCCCTGCTGCGCGCCCACAAACTTGCCAGCCGCGCCGCCCGCGTCGGGTTCGACTGGCCGGATGCCGCCGCCGTGCTCGACAAGCTCGACGAGGAAATCACCGAACTCCGCGCTGAACTGCCTGGCGCTGACCCCGATCGGATCGAGGATGAACTCGGCGATCTGTTTTTCGTCATGGTCAACCTCGCGCGCAAGCTCGGCCGCACCGGCGAGGCGGCCCTCACACGCGCCAACGCGAAATTCGAGCGTCGGTTCCGCGGGGTGGAGCAGGCACTCGCCGCGCAGGGACGAACACCGGAACAGGCGGGGCTGGACGAGATGGAGCGATTGTGGCGCGCGGTGAAGGCGGCGGAATGAGCGGGGGCGCTTTTTTCCAAAACAGCGACGTGTCCCCTGCCGCCGTCATCCATGTGTCACAATCGGGTAAACCCGCTATAATCGTGCCGTGCCGCCCGATCCGCCTCGTCTGAGACATGCCGACCTGTTCGGAGGATTCTTTATCGCGGGTCTTTCCGGTTTCGGCGGTGTTCTGCCCTTCGCCCGGCGCATGATGGTCGAGCGCAAGCGCTGGCTGGACGATGCCGAATTCGCCGACCTGTTCAGCCTCTGCCAGTTCCTGCCCGGGCCCAATATCGTCAACCTCGCCGCCGCCTTCGGCGCGCGCCATCGCGGCGTCTCGGGCGCGTTTGCCGCCGTCACCGGCCTGCTCGCCGCTCCGGTCGTCATCGTCATCACCCTCGGCCTTCTGTTCGAGCGCTACGGCCATCTTCCCCTGGTCCATCATGGCATCGAAGGTCTCGCCGCCGCCGCCTCCGGTCTCATCCTCGCCACCGCGCTGAAAATCGCCGGCCCGTCGCTGCGTGTCCCGAGCAGCCTCGCCATGGTGGCGATTGCTTTCGTCCTGTTCGCGATCCTGCATCTCAAACTGCCCGTCGTCATCGCCCTCGCCCTGCCGATCTCCCTCCTCCTCGCCGCGCGGCGCATCCGATGATCCTGCTCGTCCTCGCTCTCCTGTTCGCCGAATTCTCCCTCCTCGCCATCGGCGGCGTCGCCAGCACCTTGCCCGCGATGGCACGCGCCGTCATCGCCCATCATTGGCTCACCGCCGCGCAATTCGCCGCCCTGTTCGGCGTCGCCCAGGCCAGCCCCGGCCCGAATATGCTGATCTCGACCCTGATCGGCCTGCACGTCGCCGGGCTTCCCGGCGCCGCCGTCGCCACGATTGCGATGATCGGCCCCTCAAGCACCCTGACCTGTCTGGTCTCCGGCCTCTGGCACCGCTTCCGCGAAGCCCGGTGGCGCCGGGTGGTTCAGGCCGCCATCACCCCGATCACCGGCGGCCTGGTCCTCGCCGCCGCCAGCTTCCTGCTCCGCACCGCCGACCATAATTGGCGGCTTGCCGCGATCTCGGCCGCTGTCGCCATCCTCACCCTGCGCAGCAAACTCCACCCGCTGATCCTGCTGGCGACCGGCGCCGTGATCGGCATCGCCAGTTTGAGCTGAACCGGCCGGACCCCTTACCCGAGCAATTCCGGTCACGACGGGCCAGACGATCGCCCCAACCGCCGATGCAGGGTCGAGCGTGAAATCCCGAGCGACCGGGCCGCCTCGGATAAATTACCCCCGGCCGCCGCGATCGCGTGCTGCAAGGCGGCGTGCTCGATATCGGCGAGCCTGACCGGCGCCTCGGCCTGATCCGCCGGCGCCGGGCGCATATCGATCGGGATCTCATCGGGTTCCACGATGTCACAATCGCCCGCGAGCAGAAGGTTTTCCACCAGATTGCGCAACTCCCGCACATTTCCAGGCCAGGTGTAGCGCCCCAGCAGCGCGCGCGTCGCCGGGCTGAAGTGCCGGGGCGGCACGCCATGGCGGGCAGCGACGCTTGCAACGAAATGGTCGATCAACAACTCCACATCCCCTTGCCGCGCCCGCAGCGGCGGCACCGTGATGCTGGTGACATTGATGCGATAGAACAGGTCGCGCCGGAACCGTCCGGCGGCCACCTCGTCATGCAGATCCCGATTGGTCATCGCGATCAACCGCACCGCGACCTTCCGCGGTGTCGTGTCGCCCAACCGGTAGACGATGCCGTCCTCCAGCGCCCGCAGCAAAATCGGTTGCAGCTCGAGCGGCAGTTCGCCGATTTCATCGAGGCACAGGGTGCCGCCATCGGCGAGTTCGAACCGCCCCGGCCGGCCTTCCGCCGTTGCCCCGGTGAAAGCCCCCCTGACATGACCGAACAACTCCCCGCCGATCAGATCCTTCGAAGCCGCCCCGCAGTTGAACACCACGAAGGGGGCTGAAAAATCGAGCGACCCGTGCATGGCGCGGGCGAGCAATTCCTTGCCCACGCCGGTTTCGCCATGGATCAGCACCGGCACGCGATGGCGCGACAATTGCGCCGCCCGCCTGATCGTCTGCGCCATCACCGGGCTCGCGCCGATGATGTGATGAAACCCGCTCCGGCTGGCATCCGCTTCCGAACCCGCAGGCAGTGCCGCGGTTTTCGCCGGACGGTTGCGGGCGGGGATCACGATCATCGCCCCCACCGTCCGATCATCCAGCGTGACCGCATCGAACGCGCCATCCGCGCGCAGCGGTTCGGGCAGCCGATCGAACCACCGCTCCGCCGGCTGATCGGGATCGAAGCCGGCGAGCGTCTCGCCAAGGCCGTTCAGCCCGCCCCTGAGATTGGAATAGACGATCCGCCCGGTCCGATCGATCGCCAGCAATTCCGAATTACCGAGAGTCGGCACCCGTTGCAGGCAGCGCTCCAGCAACCGCACCCGTTCGCGTCCCGCCCGTTCGGCGAGCGCGGTTTCGATCTGCCGCGCGGTCGCGACCGCGAGCGAAAGATTGCCCCGTTGATAGGTCGAGGGCGGTCCCGAAATATCCACCACGCCGAGAATCCGGCCGCTACCGGGTTCGCGCACCGGCGCTGCGGCGCAGGTCCAGCTTTTGATCCCCTCACAGAAATGCTCCGCCGCGTGCACCTGCGCCGGCTGGCCGGTGGCCAGCGCGGTGCCGATGCCGTTGGTCCCGATCACATCCTCGCGCCAATGGCCACCGGCGACCAGATGGATGCGCTCGCCCTGGCCAAGCGTGCGATGATCGCCCACCACTTCGAGCACCACGCCATCGGGGTCGGTCAGCAGCATCATGCAGTTGGCGCCGGCGAACACATCGGCGATGCGTTGGAACAGATCGCGCGAGGCCGCGATCAGATCGCGATGACGATGGCGCAAGGCCAGGACAGACTCGCCCCGCACCGCAATCGGCGCCGCCCGTCCGGTTGGGTTGACCCCCAGCGCCAGGCTGCGCCGCCAGGACGAAACCACGACATTGCCGAGCGGAATCGCGGCTTCCGGCTCGCCGGTGAGAAAGCGCTCCCACGCCCACATCGTCGCGCTATCCGATCGATCCTGGGAGTTGATCGGCGCCAATGCTCCCCCGATCAGGCCCTGCCGAGCCGTTCCGCGCCACCGCCCAGCGCCGGGCCGGCGGTGGGGTCGAGATGATCGGGCTTGTCGGCGATCAGCGTGTGGGTGGTCAGGATCAGCGAGGCCACCGAAACCGCATTCCGCAGGGCGCTGATGCTCACCCGCACCGGATCGATGATCCCGGCGGCCTCCATCGTCACCATCGCGCCGGTTCGCGCATCGAGACCGGTGCCCTCCATCGCCGCCATCACCCGCGCCACCATCGCCTCGCCATCGAAGCCGCTGTTGGTCGCGATGGCGGCGAGCGGCGCCGTCAGCGCATCGCGCAGCAGCAGCGCCCCGGCGCGCGCCCCGTTCAGCAGACGGGCGTTGGTGTTCAGACTAGGCGCGATCTGCGCGAACGCGGTGCCACCCCCCGCAACCACGCCTTCCGCCATCGCCGCCCGCGCCGCCGCCAGTGCATCCTCGATCAACTGGGCGTGGCGCTTCTGCGCCACCGGGGTCGCGCCGCCGGCCATGATGGTCGCGGTGCCGCCGGACAGCTTGGCCAGGCGCTGCTCCAGCTTGTCGCGATCGATGTCGTTCGGCGCCAGATCGATCTGCCTGGCCACCTGCACCCGCCGCGCCGCGATCGCGGCGGGATCGCCGCCGCCACCGGAAATCACCGTCATGCCGGAACCCACGCGCACCTGTCGTGCCTGGCCGAGATCGGCGCGGGTCGCTGCGGCGATCGTGCCGCCCAGATCGCGCGCGATCACCCGGCCGCCGGTGACGATCGCGATATCCTCCAGCATCGCCTTGCGCCAGTGCCCGTATTCCGGCGGATGGATCGCAGCGACCGGCACCCCCCCGGCGCGATCGGCCAGCAACGCCATCACCGCCGCCGGCGCCACCTCCTCGGCAATCACCAGCAGCGGCTGGTTGCTCGCGCCCACTAGCGCACGGATCTGCGCGATCTCGGCGGCGGTGGTGATTTTCAAATCCGTCATCAGGATCAGGGGATTGTCGAGCACCGCCTGCATCCGCTCCACATCCGTCACCATATGGTGCGAAATATATCCCCGATCGAACCCCATGCCGTCGATCACGTCGAGCATCGTGTCCACCGTGGCGCTGTTCTCGACGGTCACGATCCCCTGCGGCCCGGCCCGTTCGATCGCCTCGGCGACCAGCGCGCCGGTCGCGGCATCGTTGGCGGCGATGGTCGCCACCGCGCGCATCTCGGTCGCATCGCGCAACGGCCTGGCCCGGGCGCGTAACGCCGCGATCACCTCATCCGCCGCCGCCGCGATCCCCGCGACCAGTTCGACCGCATTGTCCCCGGCCGCCATCCGCGCCAGGCCCTTCTGCACCAGCGCGTCGGCCAGCACCGTCGCGGTGGTGGTGCCATCGCCGGCCTCCAGATTGGTCTGGGCCGAAACCTCGCGCAGGATCTGCGCCCCCATATTCTCGAATTTGCACGGCAGGTCGATCTCGGCGGCGATCGACACACCATCGCGCGAGACCAGCGGCGTGCCGATCGGCCGGTCGATGATCGCGTTCATGCCGCGCGGCCCCATCGTGCCGCGCACCGCGCGCGCAAGCTGCGCCACGCCCCGCCCGAGGGCAGCGCGCGCTTCATCGTCGTGCAGCATCATCTTGGCCATGGTTTCCTCGTTATTATTATTCAGTAAGCGCTTCTTTTTCGTAAAAAAGCAGCAAAAAACTTTTTTTAATTTGGTCCGGTATCCCTGGCGATAATCGACACCGGACCTCTACAACCAGGTGATCAATCGTATTCGATGTATTGCATCGCCTCCTCCATGTCGCCGAACAGCACCACGGTATTGTCGTCCACCATCACCATCCGGCCATAATGGGTCGAGGTCGAAATCTCGAACAGATACGGCGTCATCACCCGGCCGAGCGCTTCGGAAATCTCGTCCATCTTGAAAACGATCTTGCCCTCGCCATCGATCCGGATCAGCGCCGGCTGATAGGTCACGGTGATTCCCGGCTTCTCCGCCATCACATCGGCGATGGCGCGCGCCTCGACACTGTCGTTCATCGTCACGCCGCATTGATGCGAAATCGTATCCTCGAACTGCACGTCCTTCATCGATTTGAAGATCGTCGCGTTATGGGCCTGTGCCATGTCTGTCTGTCCTTGGTGTTGATTTATTGATCGAGCGTGGAACGAACGTCGAAACCGATCTCGGCGGCGATGGCGCGCACCCGGTCCTTCGCCACGCTGAAGGCCTCGGTGAATTGCGCGACCTTGACCCGCGGCTGCGACCAGATCGGTTGCAGATGATGCGCCGCATCGAGTGCGAGCGTGCCGTGCCTGTGCATCCAGCTGTCGAACAGGCGGCGGTTGTGCTCGCCATGGTCCTGATCGAGCACCAGGATGTGGAACAGCTCCACCGCGTTGGCGAGGTTGCGCTCATAATCGCCCTCGGCGGCCGAGACCACCGAGGGCGTCATGAAATCATTCTGCGCCGCCGCCATCTGCATGATGAAACCGCTGCGGAACAACTCGGCGACCAGCGGCTCGAACACGACATTGGTTGCGAAATACTGTTCCAGATAATCCTCCGCCCCCATGATCGCCTCGATCGCATGACGGGTCGGCTGCCAGATCGGATCCTCCAGCCAATGGGCCTTGCCGGCATCGAGGTCGATGCCCTCGACATCGAGTGCGAGCTCGCCGAGATACAGCGTGATGTCCTGCGCGAACCGCAGCTTGTAGGACGAGTTGGTCAGGATCGCGTTGTTGATCATCTGGGTATAGCCATAGCGCTGCGCCTGCATCGTCGCGGTGCCGAGGCCGAACTCGGCGTGTTTGTAGGCGCCGAGATGATCGGACAGGATCTTGAGCCAGGCGCGATCGAACCGCTTCGGCGCCCCCGAGCGCCGCCCGTTCTCGATCAGATTGCTGATCATGCCGACGATGGTGGATTGGCGCTGGTAGTGGGTGCGTTCCCATTCCTGATCGACCGCGCGGAACTGGTGCCAATTCGATGATTTCGCCTGGGTCCAGCGTTTGTCATAGGTCGGCGTGCCATCGGCGAAATTGATGATCCAATCCTGCAGCAGATACCGCTCCGGATCGGGCTGCACATCGACCGTCATGTCCTCGTAATGGCTCGCCTTGCGGCCCTTGGGGGTGAAGTAATTGTATTTCCGGCTGTCCGATCCGGCAAAAGTCGCGGACCCCGCAGCACCCGAGGGATGTGGCGACAGGCTTTCGGTAACGCTCATGGTTTCGCTCCTGGTGATTGGTTGGTTCAACGGACGGCGGTGGTGAATTTGTCGAAATAAATATGATCCGGCTCGACTCCCGCCATTTGCAGGACCGGCAGCACCGCATCGATCATCGGCGGCGGACCGCAGGAATAGGCGTCGATCTCGCCATCGAGTGCGGCATCGCGCAAATGCCGCGCCACCACCTCGTGGATGAAGCCGCGCGCCCCGGTCCAGCCGGAATCATCCGCCGCATGGGACAGCGCCGGGATGAACCTGAAATCCGGCAGGCTCGCTTCGAGCCGCGCCAATTCATCGCGGTAGAACAGATCGGCCTCGGTTCGCGCGCCATAAAAAAACCGCACCGCGCGATGCTCGCCGGACGCGACGTGATCCTGCAGGATCGACCAGAGCGGCGATAGGCCCGATCCGCCGCCGATCAGCAGCATCGGGCCGGGCCGGTCCTCGCGCCGGAAGCAGGTGCCATACGGACCCTTCAAACGCAGCCAATCGCCCGGACGCAGCGTGGCATCGAGCGCGGCTGAAAACGCGCCGTCGGGATATGTCTTGATGATGAACGACAGATGATGCGGCTCGCCCGGCGGGTTGGCCATCGAGAAGGACCTGGTCACGCCGCCGTCGGGCAAAGTAATATCGACATACTGGCCCGCCCAGAATTTCAGCGGTTGCGCGACATCGAGCTCAAGCCGCCGGATGTCGTGGGTCAGGGCGACGATCCTGACCAGAGCGGCATCGAATGATTTCACCGGAATCGAGCGGCGCAGCAGATCTTCGTCGTAATTGAGCAACTCGATCGCGAGGTCACTATAGGCGTGGGTCTTGCACAGGAGGATATGGCCGGAATCGCGCTCGTAATCGGGCAAGGCGAAGGTCGAATATTTGAGCAACTCGATATCGCCGTCGAGCAACAGCGATTTGCAGGACGAGCATTGCCCCTCCTTGCAGCCATGCATGACCGAGATGCCCTGGCGGAACGCCGCGTCGAGCACCGTCTCGCCTTCCTCGACCTCCATTTCGATGCCGACCGGCTCGAAGCGGACCTTATGCGTGGTGATGACCGTCATGACGTTTCCCGTTGGTTGTTATCGTTGAAGAAATGGCCGGGCATTGCGCGAACAATGCCCGGCGGCACGACAATCAGTTCAGCGGGTTGATCGTGAAGCCCTTGCGGTATTCCGCCGCCGCCGCTGCCTTGCCTTCCGCGGAGAGCTTGCGGAAATTGAGCAGCGGGCTGCCGAGCGTGTGGCCACGCACGTCATCGAGCGTCCACATCTTGCTATCCTCGAAATGCAGATGCGGTTGCGGCACCAGGGTCTTGCCGTCGTTGCGGACGAACCCGAGGTCGGTGATCGCATCGGCCAGATCCCAGCCGTCGTAGCAGGTCTCCCACTCGCGCCGGCCGCTGAAGCGGCCCATCGCCGGCGTCGGGCGGCCTTCGTATTCGGCGGCGAAGGCGACCTTGTGGGTCCAGCGGCAGGTTTCCGAGCAATAGGTATAGGTTTTGCCGTCCACCTCGTCGTAGCAGAAATCCTCGCGGATCAGGCAGGGCACCATGCACGACCAGCACCGGTGCGGATAGACATAGCCGGTATCGGTATTGAACAGCACGTTGGTCTCGCCGCGATGGCTGAGTTTCTCGTACCATTTCCAGTAATTGCCGAACTCGGCGTACCAGCCTGGATATTTATGCTCGAACCATTCGAAGTCGCGCTCGGTCTGTGCTTCGATCCGCCAGAAATTGACCGGCCAACCCACCGAGAAGAACTGCGCCGTGTAATGGACGTAGTTTTTCTTGACGATCCGGTCCCACGCCGCGGCGACATCGTCGTGATGGATCTTCACCCCGTATTTCTCGAGCGGCAGCATGTAGGTGCGGTAGTAATCCTCATAGATCCAGCGATGCCACAATTCGGCATAGCTCTCCTTGTTCTTGTCGCGATCGGTCGTGCCGTATTCGACGAAAGTCCCGATCGCGGCATCGACGATCGCATGGTTCTGCCAGAACGCGTATTTGATGTCGCGTTCGAGCAGCAGATGATTGTCGGGATCATTGATCAGCGACATCAGGAGTGAATGACCATTGCCGATATGACGGCTCTCATCGGATTGGACTGACAAAAACACGGTCGGCAGCGCATAGTCGCCATTGCGCGCGGCCTCGGACGGCATCGCCACGAACAGCGTGTTGGTGAACGCGGTTTCGGCCACCACGGTCAGATAGATATTGGCCGCGGTGATCGCATCGCCGGTCACGAACCCTTCAGCGAACTGGCGCCCGATGGTCGAGGCGTAGCATTTGCCGAACGCGGCTTCGGTGATGTCGAACCCGGCCGGATCGATGTAGTTTTCCATGTACCATTTCTTCAGGTTCATCTGAATCGTGGAATGGCGGAACTCATCGACCATCTGCATCGCAAAGCCGGTGCGCAACTCCTCGCCCGGTGCCAAGCGCCCGACCATCGCCATCGAGCGTGCGGCCGAGATTTCCGGGAACGGGATGATCGCGAGGAACAATTTCATCCACTCGACCCAGCGCGGCTGGACATTGCGGAACATGTCGCCGCGCAGCGCCGCATCGAGCGCGCCGTAAACCCGGTTGTCCTTTTCCTCCTGCATCGGGAAATAGGAGCGCAGCACCTGCTTCATCGGATCGCGCGGGGTTTTCTTGATTTTATAGTCGGTCGGGAAGGTCATCGCTTCCTGGACGTAACTCGGCGTCCAGCCGAGATCGGCGACCCGGCGGGTGGCCTCGGTGATGCTCATTCCCTTTTGGGCGGTGATTTTGTTGAGCGTTAAGCTGTCAGGCATCTTGGTGTTCTCCCGAATTGATGTTGAGTGGTCGCAACACGAACCGTTGACCGGTCCGGGTTGAAGTCATCGTCACGCATCGAGCGGCGCCATCGGAGCGAGGCGTCGTGCCGCCCGTTTGAGGTTTGCAAATTTGATGCCAGCGTCGGCATCGTTTGAAATCCGCCATTTTGCCGCCGCGGCACCGTGGCGAGCGTCGCACCCTGCGTCAGCCCTCGCGGTGGCCTGTCGTGAAATGCGACAGGTCATGTCGGCGCGCCGTTGCTGCGGTGATCGGCGAAGCTCTTGCCCTCGGCGATCCAGCGCGCCGCGAGAACCAGCGCGCCCATCGCGAAATCCTTGCCGTGGGCGGCGATCATCCGCTCCGCGATCACGCCCAGTTCCCTGAAGAATTGATCCTTCGAGAGGTCTTCATCGCTCATCGTGTCTCTCCGGTTCCGGGTCAGTGCCGGATGTGATCGGGCGGAACAGCAGATCGGGCAGCAGCATTGTGCCGGCCTCGCCATCGGTGGTCGCGAACGCCAGCGCCTCGCCGGTGGGGGCGAATTCGAGCATGGTCGGTGGGCTGCCGGCAGCGCGGATCAGCATCACCTCGCGCACCTCGGGCCGGCCCAGCACGATGGCGCCGGTGCGATCCGCGCAGGCGATCAGGCCGAGGCGCGGATGGCATGCGACCGGGGCAACCGCGTGGCGCATCCCGAAGGCGATGGCGAAGTGCCGCAGGCCGGTGGCACGCTCCCACAAATAGACCCCCTCGGCGCCGCCGATCACCAGGATGTCTGCGCTGGTGATCGCCATGGAACTGGCGGCGACCGGTACATCGAGGTCGGTCCAGGAGTTTGACCCGGGCGAGCGCAGCGCCACGCCGCCGCCGGGTTTCACCATGGCGATGACGGTGCCGTCGTTTGTCCGGCAGAGCACCGGCGAGCAACCCTCGGCGCCGCCTGAAACCGTGCCGCCTTCGGGCGGGGCGATGATGACCGGTGGCGGCGGTGGCGCCGCCGCCGCGATGATTTCAACGCCCCCGCCCGGCCGTGGCGCGAGGCGTGGCGCTCCTGTCCATGCCGCCGTCAGCCGCGCCACCGAGCCATCCGCCAGCGTGAAACAGGCGGCATCGCCATCCCACGCCAGACCGGTGATCGTAGCGTTGAAGACGAAACTGGCCCCGAGCAGATCATGCAACGGCGGCGGCGCGTGGGCGGCGGCGAGATCCATCCCCCTTGATTAGCAAGCGCCGTGCCATTGTCGGGTTTCAGTTGTTATCAGGTCGTTGTGTCAATTATTGCAATGCAAAATCCAAATTCATCTGTTGTCGGCATGAACAGAAACTGCCCCCACCGCTCCGTTTCTGAACAAGGCGCACCCGGACGACCTTCGCATCACACGATGCCGAGGCGGGCGAAGATCGGGATTTTGAGGGTGTCGAGCAGGAGAGCGAACACGATGGCGGCGGCCAGTGTCGTGCCGGTAAGCGCGGGGCTGACCGCGATCATGGCGAAGCCGGTGATCGCCATGATCGCCGCGATCGCGATGGCCGCGAGGGAGGAGGCGACGACCCACAGGCTGGGGCGTGACTGCCAGAAATGGCGGCGTTCGCGGATCGCATAGATCGAGGTCTGGCTGGCGAACACCAGAGCGAGGAACGCCAGGGTGCGGATGGTGCCGAGGTCGAGGCCGAGGCCGAAGCGGCCGACCGCGACAACCCCCGTGCAAAAGGCAAGCAAACCCAGCCCCATCAGGATGCCGGCGATGGTCAGGTTGCCGATGCGCCAGACATTGGGGATCGGTGAGGTGTAGACATGATCGGTGGTCAGCGACATCGACAGGAAATCGCCGGTGATCAGATAGATCACGATCAGCAGCGGGGTCAGGATCGCATGGCCGGTCATCAGCAGGCCGAAAGCGAGAAACAGCACGGTCGCCAGTTTGCGGATGATGGTGTTCAATGTGTAGGTCTGGATGCGCTGGAAGGTGACGCGGCCTTCCTTGACCGCGGCGACGATGCCGGCGAGGCCGGGCGTGGTCAGCACCATGCCGGCCGCCGATTTGGCGACATCCGTCGCGGTCGATACCGCGATGCCCATTTGGGCCTGGCGCAGGGCTGGCGCATCGTTCGCGCCGTCGCCGCACATGCCGACGGTGTAATGGGCCTGCTGGAAGGCCTTGACCAGCTTGTATTTGTCTTCGGGCAGCACGCCGGCGAACACGGCGAAGCTTTCCGGGCGGACATCGTCCGGAATGGCGCCGACCGGGCAGACCGGGCCATCGAGGCCGACGGCGCGGGCGACGATGGCGGCGGTGGCCGGGGCGTCGCCCGTGACCATCACGGTGCGGACGCCGAGGGTTTTCAATTGCGCGATCAGGGGGGCGGAATCGTCGCGGGGTGGGTCGCTGAGCGCGATCAGCCCGACCAGACGCATCGCCGGGGCCGGACCGAAGGCCACCGCGAGCACGCGGAAGCCTTTGGCTTCGAGCGCCTCTGCGGTGGCGATGGCATCCGGCATCGGCGGAGTCAGCGCGCTCACCGCGGCGAAGGCGCCTTTGACGATGCGCCGGTTCGTGCCGTCGGGTCCGGTGACGTCGGCTTCCGACATTTTGGTTGCCGGATCGAAGGGGATGAATTTGACCAGGGACGGCGCGTCGGGGAGGTGCGCGTGCCGTGCCGCGTCGCGGATCGCGCCATCGACCGGGTCCTGCCCGCCATCCGAGCTGGCGAGGGCGGCAAGGCCGAGGACATGCGCCTCATCGAAATCCGGCATCGGGGTGATGGTGGTGACCTTCAGCTCGTTGCGGGTCAACGTGCCGGTTTTGTCGGCACAGAGAACCGTCATGGTGGCGGCTTCATCGACCGCGGAGAGGCGGGTGGGCAGGACGTTCAGCCGGCCGAGGGCGCGGGCGCCGATGGCGGCGGCGAGGGTGAAGGTGGCGGGGAGGGCAACCGGGATCGAGGCGAGAATCGCGGTGAGCACGAGGGGGATGATTTCGCGGCCGCCCATGCCGAGGTGGATCGCATCGGCCACCAGGAACAGGGTGACCAGGCCGTTGAACGCGGCGAGATTGCGCACCACCCGCAGCACCGCCTTCTGCTGGGCGCTGACGACATGGGCGATCCGGACCAGTTCGGCGGTGCGGCCGAATTTGGTCTTGACGCCGGTTGCCGTGACCAGGGCGACCGCCTCGCCGCGCCGCACCAGGGCGCCGGCGTAGGTTTGCAGACCGGGGCCGGCCTCGATCGGCACGGATTCGCCGGTGAGCATCGACTGGTCGAGCAGAATCTCGCCCTCGATCAGGGTGACATCGGCGGCGACGATGCCGCCGAGGGAGAGTTTCACCACGTCACCCGGCACCAGGTCGCGCGCGGGGCGAATGATCCAGGCGCCGTCACGCTTGACCGAGGCGTTCAGCGCGAGGCGGGATTTCAGCGCGTCGAGCGTTGCCTGGGCGCGGCCTTCCTGCAACAGGCCGAGGGTGGCGTTGAACAGGAGAAGGGCGGCGACGACGATGGCTTCGATGACATCGCCGAGCACGATCTGCAGCACGATCGCGGCTTCCAGCATGACCGGCACCGGCGCCCAGAATTTACTGAGCAGCCGGGGCAGGAACCTGATCGTGGTATCCGGCATCGCGTTCGGACCGTATTGGGCGAGGCGGGCGGCGGCCTGCGCGCTGGACAGGCCGGCCGTGCTCAGGGCGTGATCGTCGGCGGCGGCGCGTGGTGGCGCGTCGTTCAAAAGGCCACCCATACGCCGCTGAACAACGTGTCGTTCGCGCCGGCGCTGCGATTGGCGCCGTCGTAATTGTTCGGACCGCCGTTGAATGTCGGGTAGATGGTGTCCTCGACGAAGAATTTGGCGTTCAGCCAGGGAAGCCAGGCCGGACCGCCGTTGTTGAACAGATAATAGTCGAGCTCGGTGGTCCAGCTCGCGGAATCCGGCTTGCCGCCGAGATTGCCGGAAATCGGGCCGGGTGGATAGAGATTGCCGTCGGGATTGCCATCGATTTCATTGTAGGATTCGGTGATGCCATAGGTCTGGTGGATCAATTCCGAGGCCGTCACGGTCAGGTCATCGAGATGGTCGTTTAGGTTGGAGGTGAGGCCCTGGGCATAGCTTGCCGCCCAGTTCTGTGATTCGTGGATGAAACTGGCCTGGAGTGAAAACGCCTGTTGCGGTTCGATCCACTGGAACTGGGTATCGGCCTCGAGATCGGTGATGTGATTGGTCGCGCCGCTGACCACGCCTGCGGGGTAGGGATTGTCGAGCAGGCCGTAGCCGCCGAACTCGAGGGAATAATCGTCCCAGGTGCGCTGGAACGCGAGGCGGACATAGGGGATCACGCCATCATCCTGGGTCGCGGGGCCGACGCCCAGCGCGTAGCTCATCCGGTTGGGCAGTGATTTATAGAGATCGGCCTCGGCATAGATCATGTCCTCGGGGGTGACGTTCAGCGCGCCATAGGCGCCGAAACCATAGACCTCCTGCGCCAGTTGATCGACCTGCGGAGACGCGGAGGGGCTGGGGGCGAGGTAGGAATGGATGAACGGATAACCCCAGTCCGGGGTTGAATTCCACAGATCGGTCACGGTCGGCGCGTTGTTGAAGGTGAAGCCGTAGAACAGGGGCTTGTTGAATAACGTGCCGGGCTTCGCCAGCCTTATGTCGGTATTGTCCCAGTGCCATGATTTGGAGACATTGTCGTAGGTGACCTGGATGAAGGCGCCGAGGCCGAGTTTGGCATCGATCGCGCCACCATAATACAGGCTCGATTGCTGGGCGGCGGCCCAGGCGTCGTTCGATTTGTAGCCCGGTTTGAGGCCGCCGGTGATTTTGTCGTGGAGCTGGGTGTAGCCGGTCTGGGACATGAGCGCGATGTTCTTCCAGCTCGGGAACATGCCGCCGGCGATATAGCCTTCCAGTTTGAAATCGCGGCCATAAGGGGTGAGTTGCGGAAAACCGATGTGACAGGCGGAACAAGGCTCGCCGGTTTGCGCGGCGAAGGCCGGAATCGCATGGGCGATGTGAGGCGACAGGGTGAGGAGTGCCGCGAGCGGGACGAGGCGGAATCGAGGCTTGATCGCGTGCCGCCGTTGAATGGGGGTCATGATTGCGTTCTCCGGTTGACTGTGGCCGTCAGGGTAGGGAGGCGGGTATCGTGTATCATTGATCGACATCAAAACTGTCAGGAGGATCGCCGGTGTTCACGCAATGATGATCGACGACGCCACTCTCGACGCCATCGG